>NZ_JACJQM010000038.1:0-60923 GCF_014696655.1 Nostoc sp. FACHB-888
CAACGAAGGCAGGAGTTAGGGGGCAGGAGGCAGGAGGAAAACTGACCCCTAACTCCTGCCCGTGACCGGAGGGAACTTGGGTTTAAGACCCCCACCAAATTAAAAATTTGGTGGCTTTTATTCAGGAGGGGTCTGAATCCCCTTGTGAATAAGACCTTCTGCCTTCTGCCTCCTTCAATTATAAGTTCCTTAAGTAAGCAATACTTCGCCAAAATTTGATACTTTAGTTCTGTGCATCTGTCACAGGAAACAATTATTGAATTTACGAACTAAGACTCAAGAGTTATTGGAAAATTGACAGTGAAGGTAGTCCCAATGCCTTGAATGCTTTCAACTTGAATATGACCCTGATGATGTTCGACAATAGCTTGGGCGATCGCTAATCCCAATCCTGAACCAGCAGCGCTGGCTGTAGCTGTATTCCCAGTTGTATGAGTCCGTGCCGGATCTACGCGATAAAAGCGATCAAACAAGCGTGGTAGTGCTTCTGCTGGAATTCCAACACCAGTATCACTCACTTTAACTTGCAACTGAGCGGTGGTATAACGTAGTCCAGAAACGCGATTTATTCCCTCTATCCGCGCCAATTCAACTTTCACGCGTCCACCTGCTGGTGTGTAATGCAAAGCATTAGCAATTAAATTTGTGAACAGCCGCACCAGTTGATCCCAATTGCCTACAAGGGTAAACCAATTTTCCAGTAATTCTGGGTTAGTTTCAGAAGCAGGCGGATCAACTAAGTCTAGAGAAAGGGCAATTTTTTTTTCAGGAAATAATAATTGTTGTTCTTCAACCACCTCCATCAACAAAGCGTCCATCGGACAAGGTGAAAAGATATCTTTGCTAATACCACTATCCTGTCGTGCTAAGAACAGTAAGTCATTGACTAATTTCCCCAAACGCTGCGTTAACCGTTCCACTATCTTTAATTGTTGCCGATACTGCAAAGAAGTAGCTGCTTGTGTCTCTGCTAAATCCAAGTCAGCAAGGGCAACTTGCACATTTGTTTGAATCAAAGTAATCGGACTTCTAAGTTCATGGGAAGCATCAGCAGTAAATTGTTTGAGGCGTTGATAAGATTCACGTACGGGTTCCATCGCTTTACCCGAAAGAAACCAGCCACTTGCGCCTACAGAAAGCACCATTACCCCAATACCTAGTGCCAAATCAAAAATTAGCTGGCGACTAGGTTTAGTAACTTCAAACCAGGGATGACTAACACGCAGATATCCTAATACCTGCCGTCCCACTTGCACTCGTTGGGTAACTTGCCGTAATAATAGTGCTGAGTCGCTCCAAGCCCCCTTCTCTGCCTTGACTACGCGTACAGTTTCACCAGTAAGATTGGCATGAATGGGAATATTTAGGGGTTCAAACAGAGTTGACCAGAGTAATTCACCCGTCGGGCTAAACCATTCTAGGTCAATATGGTCATCTTCTACATTGTCAGCATTATTGCGAAAACTGGATTCTACATTAACGCGGAATTTGCCAACATCACCATTGATCGGCTCAACTACAAGCGATCGCTCGACAATTTCCACCACATGATTGAGGGTATCGTCAATCCGCTCGATTAATGTACTGCGGACATATAAATATACTCCACTGGCGAATAATAATAGTAATACAGCGGTGATGGCAGTGTACCAGACGGCAAGACGGCGACGAGTAGCTTGAAACATTAAGTCAGTGAGTTAGGGAAGATGAAAACAGAGATGGTATCACCAATTATTTTCTCTACATAGACTTTCAGTATGGTTATTATAAGGCGCTTCACCCTATGCACTATTTAACTTACTATGTTTATATTCTCCAGTGAAATGGGCTATATCTGCCTGCCTTTAGGTCATTATGGCAAAATCTAAAAAAAGCTCTAACCCTATCAATCTCAGCGATCCACAATATTATCTTAACCGAGAGTTAAGCTGGCTGGAATTTAATAGCAGGGTGTTACATGAAGCCTGTGACGATCGCACACCTCTTCTGGAACGCCTCAAGTTTTTGGGAATCTTCAACTCTAATTTGGATGAGTTTTTCATGGTGCGGGTTGCTGCTTTAAAGCAACAAGTAGATGCAAAAATCAGCCTGTTAACTCCCGATGGTCGGACACCACAACAACAGCTAGACGATATTCGGTCTACCCTGATTCCTCATGTAATAAAAGAGCATCAACATTTTGAGCAAATACTTCGTCCCCTATTAGCAAATCATGGTATCCATATTCTGGATTACATAGATTTGAATCAAAAACAGCGAACTCATCTAAATAGCTATTTTGAGGAACAAGTATTTCCAGTTTTGACTCCTTTGGCTGTTGATCCTAGTCATCCCTTTCCTTTTATTTCTAATCTCAGTCTAAATCTGGCTGTTGTGGTCAAAAATCCAGACACTGAAGAAGAATTCTTTGCCAGAGTTAAAGTCCCCAGTGTTCTCCCACGATTTTTACCGATTCCGCCGGAATTGGGAGATCAAAATAACGAAAAACCTGCCCACTGGACTGGAGTACCTTTAGAACAAGCGATCGCTCATAACTTGGAATCTCTATTTCCAGGCATGAACATTCAAGAATACCATCCGTTCCGCATTACCCGTGATGCCGATTTAGTCTTAGAAGAAGATGAGGCAGATGACTTATTGTTAGCAATCGAACAGGAACTGCGAAAACGACGGCTAGGTGGGAGTCCAGTCCGCTTAGAGATTCAATCCCAGACTCCTGAAATAGTGCGATCGCGATTATTGCACGATTTGGAATTAACAGAAAGCGATCTTTACGAAGTAGATGGTCTTTTGGGACTGCGGGATTTGATGTCTTTTATGGCCTTGCCATTGCCAGAACTTAAAGATCCACCACGCCAATCTGTTGTACCATTACGCCTGCAAAGGCTGAGGGAACCAAGTTTAAACCCAGATGCGCCAGAGACAGACGAAGGAAAAGACTTTTTTGCTGTAATTCAAGAAAAGGATTTGCTAGTACACCATCCTTATCAATCCTTTTCGGCTACAGTGGTGCGCTTTATTACCCATGCTGCCTACGATCCGAATGTGTTAGCCATCAAGATGACCCTTTACCGGACTTCTGGTGACTCGCCCATTGTCAACGCTTTAATTGCAGCTGCCGAAAATGGCAAGCAGGTATCCGTACTGGTGGAATTGAAGGCGCGATTTGATGAAGAGAATAATATTTACTGGGCAAGACGACTAGAAAGAGTTGGAGTTCATGTTGTCTATGGTCTAGTAGGACTGAAAACCCACAGTAAAACCATCCTGGTGGTACGCCGGGAAAAAGATCGGATGCGTCGCTACGTGCATATTGGCACAGGTAACTATAACCAGAAAACGGCACGGCTGTATACAGACTTAGGATTATTTAGTTGTCGTGAAGAATTAGGTGCTGACATCACAGATTTATTTAATTTCTTGACAGGTTACTCCCTGCAAAAATCTTATCGAGAATTACTGGTTGCACCTGTAAATATGCGCGATCGCTTTTTGGCACTAATTCACCGCGAAATCGAAAACGTTCAGAATGGATTTTCTGGGCGCATTGTTGCCAAAATGAATTCTCTAGTCGATCCGCAAATTATCGCCACTTTATATGAAGCTTCCCGCGCCGGAGTGCAAATTGACTTAATTATCAGAGGCGTTTGCTGTTTGCGCCCAGGACTCAAAGACATTAGTGAAAACATTCGCATAATCAGCATTGTCGGTCGCTTTTTAGAACACTCTCGGATTTATTATTTTCATAACAATACACAAGAGGAAATCTATATCGGTAGTGCCGACTGGATGCGGCGCAATTTAGATCGCCGAGTGGAAGTAATTACCCCAATTAAAGACCCTGATATTGCTAAAGATTTGCAAGAAATTATGGGAATTATGCTCGCCGATAATCGCCAAGCTTGGGAATTACAAACCGATGGCACTTATATTCAACGCCGTCCTTATGAGGATTCTCCAGAAGCTAATTCACAAAAAATTCTTATGAATATGGCATTACGCTCAAGTGGGGTAGTTTCAAACCTGATTGATTAAAAAATAAGTTAGCAATACCTTAATAGCTAGCTCAACTTAGTTTTTTTTAGAAAACTTAACTTTATTGAGAAGTTTTCTAAGTTGTTTGTCATGGGTTCGCACAAGTTATTCAACCACAGGATAGAGTCAGTGCTGGCATTCGTTCCCATAGACTAGAGAGGTTGTTCTGAAATAATTTCGTCTTTCCCCTCAATGCTAATGTTATCCTGTGAGCTTTCTACCTTGCGTGTTCTAGTAGTTGATGACCATGAACTGACTCGTTTAACTTTACAATTAGTTTTTTCTTGCCAGGAAAATATTCAAGTAGTAGGTTTAGCCAGTAATGGTGAAGAAGCTATAGAAATGGTTAAACGTTGCCATCCTGACGTAATTGTTCTAGATTTACAAATGCCAGTTATGGATGGCTGGAGTGCGTCTAGTCACATTAAAGCTATATCTCCAAACACGCAGATCCTTGCTTACTCCTCAGTGGAAGACGTAAATCTTCAGGGAACAAAGGCAATGTCTAGCTTTGATAACGTTTGTAAGAAAGATGTACCTACAAGCGAACTTATTGCCTTAGTTAGGCAGTTAGGTCACCGTGCAGGCGATGTTTAACTTGCCGGATAAATTATACAGCAATTATACAGCTATATTCCTTTGCAAACTCACGCTTAGTTCAGTTTGAGGATTTGAGAACATGATAGTACTGAGGAGCGTCGGTATAACTTGAGGTTAATGGTTAAACCGACGCAATTTTTGATAATTTCTACTCTATCGGAATGGTGCGTCGAAATTCATCAATTAATTCGTCTAGCTCTTCCAAAGCCTGATTTACGTCAACTCTCAAAGTTCCCAAATTTGGTTGCTCAAGTAAGCCTAACAGGTACTCGCGTTTGCTTTGAACTGCGAGAATTCGTTCTTTTATAGTCTGTATATCCATTACCTTTTTCCTATTTTTAACTACCTTTAAATTTAAAGTTAACTCAAAATCCAACATTCTGGCGCACTCTACGCCTTAGTAGTCTACTATACTAAGCTTGTGACTGAGGAACTTTCCGCGTTCCTGCATCTACCGAAGTTCTGGGCAAGGAAGATAGAACCTCTTGTTCATGGAAATTTTGAGTTGGTTGAATACTACTGACTAGAGACGATGTTCTTCCCTAAATTGTTATTCATAGCCGATGATAATAAAACTGAGGTATTCAGAATTTATATTAATTTAAGCTCATGCTACGCAAAATCTCTTTGGGAACACTCGGTTTAACTATTGGTGGCATATTAACCATCATAGGCTTCGTCGCCTATGCTGATAATAATGCCACACTCAATCTTGTCGGATTTTTTTACGGGATTCCTCTATTGTTGGGAGGGTTGGCCCTGAAAGCTAATGAACTCAAGCCAGTACCCTTTAGCCAAATTACGTCACCGTCAGCCTTGATATTGCGGGAACAGCAAGCAACTGATACTCAAAATAAAATTCGCAAAGACATCACCCGATATCGTTACGGCCAAGATGCTCATCTAGATACAACACTTTCTTTTCTGGGTTTGAGTCCCTCAGACCAGGAACGGCCAACAGTAACAGGCTTACGAGAAACAGAAATCAATGGCAAATATGCCCTAATTTTAGAATTTGATTCACCCCTAGTGCCAATTGATGTGTGGCAAAAAAAGCAGGAAAAAATGACCAACTATTTTGGCCCTGGATTGGAGGTTGAAATAACGCAGCCATCTGAAAATACAATTGAGTTAGCGCTGATCCATGCTCCACAACAGTCATTAGTCAGTAGTCAATAGTCAAGAAGAGAAATTATGATTGTCTAAACTCCATGCGTTGATGGCTGTCGTTATCCACATTCCTGTAACAGTTAAAGTGTAATGTTAACCAACATCTCACCCATAAGTTAACTTCTGAACTAATAGCTTCTATAAGACTAAGGGAGGAATGAAATTTTCACTTTTTAAAAGCAATAGAAGCTATTAGCCTCGGAATTTATTCTCAGACCGGATAGCAATAAAACGGAAGTTTAAAAGATTTTGATTAATGATAAAGCTTTTAAGTATAAGATTTCCCCCCTGCTTCTTCCTTAACTTATTTTCCTTTTAACCACTTATGAAACAAGTCACTTTTCTAAACGAACTGCATACCACTGCAAATATTGCCCTGGAGCAATATCTAATTTGCAACTTGTGTCAAGTAAGTATTGTGCTTGAGCTTCCGCAGTATCAAACTTTTGCAAGTCAGGTGGTAAATCTTGAATTATGAGTTGTTGGAGAGTTATTTTGAGCTTTTCTAATAACTCTGATTGTGTTAGGAATTGCTCTGATTGATTTGTTTCTAGAACAACAAAATGATCTTGCTGATACATTAATGAGTCTGGCATTTTAAAGATTTAGTGGATGTAAATAGGGTTTAATTTTTTTGTAAGAACTTCTGATTTTAACGTAGCTAATAAAACTTTCCTTTGATGTGCTGTCTGGCAAGAAATTTAAAATTTAATTGTTGAAAGTATTAATTTTGTTCTAGTATATCTTCATTTAAACTTAATAACAAATCTATAGTTTTTCAAAAAAAATAATCTATTTTTTAATTTAACTAAACTATACTGAATGAAATGTAATAAAAGTTTTACTTGATTTCTTAACCTGAACTTGTTGAGAAATAAAGCTTTGCACCAAGTTTAATATCAATTTTATGTAATTATACTCAACCTCCGCAGCAGTTACCAAATAACTAAATAAATTTAAGTCCAGGATACTTGTATTTTGCCTTAAATCTCTTTGAAGCATACCTTGGCGATCATTTTAACCTGTATCTTTAGGTTTCTAAACTAACTACAAAACTAAAATAATTAAGATGTGCATTTGCAATTCTCAAAAAAATTTCAATTTGACTTTAGCAATGGGGAAATATAAAAGTAACATTTCCTCCCATAACCACAGCCGAACAAAAAGGTAACAATTGCCTTCGTGTTCCAATTATAGATTGTCTATGCAACTTAGTTATCTACCGCTTGCTTGGCTCACTAACATTGAGCAGTCTATTGCCAAAAAACAGTTGATTGTGAAGCTAGACACACCTTTGCCACAAATCCTGGCATTGATGAAAACAGCGACCGCTCCCATGCGATTGAGTTGCACAGCCTTTTTCAGGATAGTCCCGCAAGTGGAAGGCAACTCATGTCAGGCATAAGCTCATTTTCTGTATCTAAACAACCACCACTGATTCTAGTGGCTGATGATGACAAAACCATCCGCGTGTTGTTGCGTAAAGCTATGGAACAAGAAGGTTACCGAGTGGTCGAGGTCAATGATGGTAAGCAATGTTTAGATGCTTACGAGGCTATCAAACCGGATATAGTTTTGCTAGATGCTGTAATGCCTGTGATGGATGGTTTTACCTGCTGTAGGCACTTGCTCCAGATTGCCAGGAATAATCTAAGATCAGCTGTTGCAACCTTTGATACTGACTCGGCACTTAATAATACTGTGATCTCTAAGATATGGGAGCGCACTCCTATATTGATGATCACGTGCTTGGATGATGAAGAATCCGTAGACCGTGCTTTTGACGCAGGGGCGACTGATTATGTCACTAAACCAATTCACTGGCCTGTATTGCGCCAAAGGTTACGCCGACTACTACAGCAAGTGCAAGTATACAAACAATTAGAGGCGGCAAACCAAGCTTTGCAGCACCTTGCCAATGTAGATGGCTTAACTGAGTTGGCTAATCGTCGCCGTTTTGACGATTACCTCAATGCTCAGTGGATTAATCTGGCACAAGAGGAATCTCCTTTGTCAATGATTTTGTGTGATATCGATTATTTTAAGTTTTATAACGATAAATATGGTCATCCTGCCGGAGATGTTTGTTTACAAAAAGTGGGAGCTGTATTAAGCCTCAAGGCACAAAAACATCAGGATTTAGTAGCGCGTTATGGTGGAGAAGAATTTGCTGTGATTATGCCATACACGCCTGCATCTGGCGCAGTTCACGTTGCCGCAGCGATACAAGAGGGAATAAAAGATTTGCGAATTGTTCATGATGGGTCTGCGGTGAGTCAGCATATCACCTTAAGTATGGGCGTGGCTACTGTTGTGCCCACTTGGGAATCCTCACCTTCAGATTTGATTGTCCAGGCAGATAAAGCACTTTACCAAGCTAAGGCTGGGGGGCGCGATCGCTTTGTTTCAAGTTTTTAATTGTCATTAGTCATTATTCATTAATGAATGACTAATCCTTAAAAAGGATAAACTGGTAGTGTGAAGTGAAACCATGCTCCATTATTGGGGGCAGAGTCTACCCAAATTTGACCATAATGTGCCAGGATAATCCGTTGGCATAAACAAAGGCCAATCCCGTAGCCTACTGTACCTTCATCCCGTTGCAGGCGGAAGTGGTTTTCAAAGATGCGATCGCGATTCTCTACAGGAATACCAGGCCCAGTATCGCCAATACTAAACTGAACTTTTTGGGTAGTACGGTGCAATCCGGCAACACTAATCCTGCCACCTTCTGGGGTATATTTGATGGCATTATCCAACAGATTCACTAGCACTTGACGGATGCGTTCTGGGTCAGCATATACATAGGGCAAATCACTAGGAATATCTATTTCTACCTTTTGAGATTTGGCGGTGTAGCGATCGCACAATTCTTCTAGTACATCTAAGAAAAGTTTACCTAGTTGTACTTTTTGTGGTAAAATCGGAAACTCTGTATCTTTGCCACGACCTACCTCTAAAAGGTCAGCAATCATCCGGTTAATAACCTTAGTTTGATTGCGGGCTTGTTTTAATAAATGCGCCGTCATCGATGGCTTAAGGCGCTGGAATTGTCCTGTATCTGAATTGTAGTTAGACTGGAGAGTTTCGATGGCGATCGCAGCAGCAGTTAGCGGATTGCGAAGATCGTGCGCCAGCATAGAAATCACCCGGTCTTTAAACTGTAGCTGCTCTTGGAGGTTATCTTTTTCCTGCTTCAAACGAAAAATTTCGTCTGAGAGTCGGATTAATTCCGCAGAAACAGCAACTGAACGGATAGTGGATTTGGGTAACATCACCCTAGTATTGTCGTCTATACGTTCTTGTAAGTCTTCCTGCACTTTTAAGTAAGCGTCTACAGCAGTTTGCCAGCGAGGCCACCAATTTTTCAATTGCGCTATTATATTACTCCCAGCTAGAACCTGTCGTGGTTCCGGATGGATTTTGATTAAAGCTGGCGTTGCTATCAATTTAAAGTGTTCTGCTAAGTAAGGTTGTTGTCCAACATCGATAGTTTGAAGTTCAAAACTATACTCAGCCTGCAATTCTTTTAAGTAAGCACGGATTCGCTGTACTTGTTGCCGGGACTTTGGGCGTCCATCGACAAACAGTAACAGCTGGAGTGGAGCCTCAGAATAAATAGGCTGATCCTGGGAAACTTGCATGTAATCGTGTTTCAGCACTGGTAACAACCCGGCGACGCTTTACAGAAAGTAAAATAGACTGACGGTTGTCAATGGTCGTTGTTTTTCTTCAATTTAATATCTATTCTAGATTCTTAATACTCCTATCAGTTCTGCGTTTTTGACATAGACATATCTTTTTCAGCCTTTTGCCGCGTTTTGGTTAACTTCATCTCCAAGAAACGCCCAAGTCCCTTGAATATAAGTCTTAATTTGCCCTGAATCAAAAATTTTCGTCAGAGCTAGCAGGTGAAAGGTTTAAAACTATGTCAATTCGAGTACTTGCTTTGAACAAGCGATTACCCAAGCAAACGCAGATGCTAATTGTATCTAATCTATCAGGAAGCTGTTAACTGTTCAGACCAAGTTTGTAGAGGGCTTTCTCAACCGCCAGTGCATCCGATGAAGTGTCTTTTTTGCCTCTACCCAATCATTACTAAAATTGGGAAAACAGTTACAGCTAACTATAGTACTGCCTCTATAACTTGCGAAGCACACCCTCTATCCAGCCTTCCTAAAATAATCCTTACCCTATCCCAGAAGAACAGGAGATGGATTGCCAAGGAGAAAACTTTGGATAACCTAGAGGCGATGCCTACGGCGGTAAACTACGCATTTTTAGAGTCAGCACTCACTGTTTTCGAGGCTGCCAAGAAACTCTTGACTACAGCGCAAGTAGCACTTTCCCCAGAAAATCAATTTAGAGATACTAGGAAAACTGTTGCGATACTTGACTGCTTTGCCTATGACCCCGACCCCCAAGAACCACAAACTTACGCTAAGTTCCTGAAATTGCCTAATATTGGCATTTTCTACCTATTGCCTTACTCAGCTTACCATCGTCAGATGAATAATTTCCAGAATCGATTTTAAGCTAGCGTTAGCGAACTTTATCTATTCCCCTCTTTGAGTGAGGCTAAGGGGGGCTTTAGTTCTAGTCTATCACTTCAGTTGGTTGGCGTAGCCTTTGCCCGCCGTAGGCATGGCACCAACCTAATGCATCTGGAAAAAGATAAAGCTTTTAGTACCTACACTCTTATTTGGTGGCCTCCCTTCAGCGATCATTTTTGGATTCGTCAAGTACTTGGTTTGAGCATCCAAATCATAAAACTCTTATCTAGCAGGTATTTCACGTTTATTTATGTTTTTTTCCCAAAAATGTTAGTTTGCCAGAATTTTAGGGAACTCTATAAATAAGCATGGGAATTATCAAAACCTAATGGCTGTAAAACGAAGACAATACGGTAGCTTTTGCTACCGTTTACTCATTTTTAGAGATATTATCATTTTTACCAACAAAGACATTTACCAAGAGGGCGTTGTGAGTCGGTAGTGTCTTTTAGTGATAAGCTGATGCGCGCCTAAATTGTATAAACACTCTTTACGGTCGTTAACTGTTGACGGTTATCAGTCAACAGTCATAGGTCATCAGCCTTCATGTAAATGTTCAAGTTAAATGCGTAACAGCTTATACCAATTTGAAAAAAGAATGCGACAGATGGGTAAGGGCACAACAATGTTGTGCCCTTACAAATAATTGATGTGTCGCAAACATTATTTGAATTGGTATTATTAATAAGCTAGAGAGGCAGAGGAGCAGAGTAAATGGGTTTTTATCCAATATTCCATTCCTAATGCTTAATGCCCCATGCTCATTTAATGAACAGTGTGCGCTAGGGTAGAAATTGAAACTCAATTTGTGATTTCCTGTGCTTCCCTGTAAACGTCCAGCTGTATTTCTAATTTGGCCTGTTCTACTGACTTCGTTAACAGCCTGTGCTAACAGTCCAATCACCAAAAACCTTGAAGAATCTTTAGCGGCAGATCCTAAGCTGCAAAGCAATCCAGTTGTCTTTGGAGAATCTCAGAGTAATCAACCGCAAGCACAGCAAAACGAATCAACAGTTCAGTTACCACCTGATTTTCCCAACGAGATCCCACTATATTCCAATGCCAAACTACAGGAAGTGACACCTGCTAGCGGCTCAGAAAACAGAATCTCAACTCGTTGGCTAAGTTCTGACCCCAGTAACTTTATTGCTAATTTTTATAGTAGCCAGTTTAAAACAAATAATTGGCAGATTTTGCAACAGCCAACAGATGATGCGGGAGGTGTGTTTGAGGCACGTCGTAACGATTTGCTGTTGAAGGTTTCCATTCAGCCTAAATCAGTTACTAACCCTACACCAAATCAACCCCAAACAGCAACCGAATTATTAATTGACTACGTACTGAATAGTACTGCAACGGCACAATCTACCCCAACTACAAATCCTAACGAAATAACTAACGCCGTTCCTCAACCAGGTAATCCACAGTTCATTGGGCCGATACCACCCGCAAACCTGGCAGCACAGCCACCAAATACAGCTAATAACCAAACAACTTCTACAGCCACAGCCGAATCTCAGGAATTCAATGATCTGAATAAGGCACCCCAAGAATGGCGGCAACATATCCAAGACTTGGCTGCATTAGGTGTTTTGTCTATAGAACCAGAGGCAACCAAGAGCAATACTACCACAACTAACCAGTTTGAACCCGGTAAAATCGTTACACATCGGGAATATGCTCGTTGGCTAATTGCTGCTAACAATGCCATGTATGCCAGCAATCCAGCTAAACAAATTCGCTTGGCATCAGAAACTACTCAACCAGCTTTTAGTGATGTGTCGGCAAAAGACCCTGATTTTCCAGCAATTCAGGGATTAGCCGAGGCTGGGTTAATTCCCAGTCCTTTGTCTGGAGATTCTACAGTAGTTTTGTTTCGTCCTGATGCACCCCTAACGCGGGAACAGTTGCTGCTGTGGAAATTACCTCTAGATACTCGCCAAGTTTTACCCTCTGCTAACTTAGATGCGGTCAAACAGACCTGGGGTTTCCAAGATGCGGCGCGAATTGACCCCAAGGCTTTAAGAGCAGTGTTGGCTGATTACCAGAATGCTGAACAATCAAATATTCGGCGGGTATTTGGTTATACAACTCTGTTTCAACCCAAAAAACCAGTAACTCGTGCTGAGGCTGCTACAGCTTTGTCGTATTTTGGCAGTCAGGGTGAGGGTGTATCGGCTAGTGAAGCTTTGAAATTAAAGCGAAGTTAAAGTGAAGTTAAAGCTAAAGTGATGGCTACAACGATTTACGCTTATGCAGCCTTGATTTGATCGCAGTGAGTTCATAGCAATCACAAAAGTGGACAATATCTACCCTTTAGCATAGAAAGTTTGCTATCTATTTGTAATATACTTTTTTTATTAAAAAAATGTAAATCTAAGTATTTACACCCTTTTAAGCTGTGCTTGATGAAGTTTTGAGGCATAGTTAGGTAAAAACATAAATTAACTTAATAAGCGTACTTAGTTTTGAAGTAAGTCAAAAGACAACCTGTCAGACTATCGCTCTTTACTTTTAAACAAATTATAAATACCACAGGTAAAACAAATATGACAAAACAAGCTGTAGCGGCAGGATTTGTTCTATTCTCTTTCATGTTGCCGACCAAAGCCTCGGCTGCGAGTTTTGATCAGCTTTATGTATTTGGCGATAGTCTTTCTGATACAGGCAATATATACAATGCTACCGATAAAAAATATCCTTCAAGCCCACCTTACTTTGAAGGACGTTTTTCCAATGGGCCGCTTTGGGTAGATTATCTCGGAGATCAGCTTGGGTTAAAGCCTACTTTATTCACTACTATTCCTTCCACACCAATTGCTACCCAAGGGATAAACTTTGCCTTCGGTGGTTCTAGTTCTGGTTTAGATAATGCTGTTCTTGACAATAGAGGATTACCGGGGGTACTTAAACAAGTCCTCGGTTTTGCCGAAACTCTGCAAACAAATAATCAAACTGCTGATCCAAATGCACTTTATACATTGTGGGGAGGTGCGAATGATTTCTTTTTTCTAAACCCCGAAGACTCTACTACGCCAATCAATAATATATCCTTGGCGTTGAATACTCTGGTAGGAGTCGGCGCGAAAAATATTCTTGTGTTTAACTTGCCAGATTTGGGACAGATACCAGCAGCTAAAAATGGTAATCGCAATCCTACAACCTTAAGCAAATCAACTAGTGATTTTAACTTGGGTTTAGGAGAAACTGTGAGCGCTTTGAGTCAAAACCCAAATCTCAACATCATCTCTGTTGATACTTATTCCTTATTGAATCAGACAAGTGCATTAGGTTTTACGAATGTAACTGAGTCTTGTCTAGATAGGCAAGATATATGTGATCCAGCTAACAACAAGTTTCTCTTCTGGGACGATTTTCATCCAACGACTGCTGCTCATAAGTTAGTAGCAGATACTGCACTGGCTGCAATTGAGGCTAAGTCTGTTCCTGAACCTGCGATAAACTTGGGGATTTTAGCTCTTGGTGCTTTTGGTGCGGTAGGAGTGCTGAAGCGTCAACAAAAAAGGTCAGCACTTGTATTAGTCGGTCGGGTTGTTGATGCACAATAGTCTCATATAACAGTTGAAAATTAAACTAACTGTATTGATGTGGGATTACGATCGCTTATTTCAAATTATTGAAGAATTAATCATGCACCATTCTCCTAGTGGTGCAGAAGGTGAAATTAACCAGTTGTTGATGCAACGATTTGCGGCGCTGGGTGTGGAAGTATGGTGCGATCGCGCCGATAATATTATTGCCAAGATTCCCGGCAAAAGTCCAGACCGAGCGATGTCTAACGACAAGCCGCTTCTCTACGAGAGGCTTCGCCAACGCGTCTACGCTATCACCGCACATAAAGACGAAATTGGCGCAATTGTCAAGAGTATCGGTGATGAAGGTCGTGTCAAAGTCAGCAAACTTGGCGGTTCTTTCCCGTGGGTTTATGGCGAAGGCGTTGTCGATTTACTGGGAGATAACGAAACCATTAGCGGTATTCTCAGCTTTGGTTCCCGCCATGTTTCTCACGAATCGCCCCAGAAAGTGCAGCAAGAAGACACTACTGTTAAGTGGGAAAATGCCTGGGTTGAAACGAAGCTCACGTCTGCTGAATTGGAAGCAGCTGGCATTCGACCTGGAACTAGAATGGTGATCGGTAAGCATCGCAAGCGTCCAATTCGGTTAAAGGATCATATTGCTGGTTACACTTTGGATAACAAAGCCTCTGTGGCAATTTTGCTCGCTTTGGCTGAAAACTTGAAGCAGCCAGTAGTCGATGTTTATTTAGTAGCTTCAGCAAAAGAAGAAGTAGGAGCAATTGGGGCGCTATTTTTTACCCAAAATCAGCCTTTGGATGCTTTAATTGCTTTAGAAATTTGTCCATTATCTGAGGAATATCCTGTTAAAGACGGGGAAAGCCCTGTACTTTTATCTCAAGATGCTTATGGGATATATGATGAGGGATTAAATGGACAACTGCGCCATAGTGCCAAGCAACTCAATATGCCAGTGCAGTTAACAACTCTAAGTGGGTTTGGTAGTGATGCTTCAATTGCCATGAAATTTGGACATGTTGGGCGTGCTGCGTGTTTGGCGTTTCCCACACAAAATACACATGGATATGAAATTGCTCATTTAGGAGCGATCGCTAATTGTATCGATTTATTAAAAGCTTTCTGCGAAACTGAGTTTGAGTGATATTTAGAGACTTTGATTTGAAGGAGCGATCGCATATCAACCCAAAATTGCGTGAATTTTTCTGGTTGTCGAAAATGCGCGTAGGCGTAGCCCGTCGTAGACATCGCCACAATTTGCGTTTACTTTCCAAATGTCTTAAGTGTGGGGCTAGGTTTAAAATCCCTGCCTTATGGGAGCAGGAGCGTTGCGATTGCGGCCGCTTTCCGTTTGAGGAAATAGTAACTGCTCAAAAGTTGTTTATCTAGGGTATTTGAAGAAATTTAAATTAGCTTTCATTTACAGAAAACGCATAGTTACCATTTGGAAATCGGATAACTGGAATCCAGAAAGGTACTCCATACCAACTCTTATCCACGGCGGTCTACGCCAACGCATTTATAGATTTGGCTTCGCAATTGTGATTTCGGCAGTCGCATTTATCGATTTGGCGATACCTACGGCGGGCTACGCCAACGCAATTATGATTTAGGCGATCGCAAAGTTCTGTTTTTCAATTGATACGCTATTCTCATCGCCATTGATTCAACCAACGTATTTGCCCAGGCCAGTCTTCTGCTTGAGTTTCTGATAGCAAGCGATCCAATGCTTGAATGAGGTCAGACAAATTCCAACTATTTTGTGCCGCTAGAATAATGCCTCTATGCTGCGGATACTGAATTCCAAGGCTGGCGGCTCTAATCGCAAACGAAATAAACAATCTACTTCAAAAATTACTCCAGTTGTAGCGGTTCTTACTACTCAACCTACTCAAGCTGCAATTGCGAATGCATCAACTAACGGTAATGGCACAACTCCATTGCTGCAATAATCCACCTAGCTTGAAAATGGGAGTAGGGATGTTAAAACAATTCGCAATTCGCAATTTGCAATTACGTTTTGTGACGGGGATTTAGCTTAGGCATCATAAACGCGCTGCTTGATAGAAGCAGGGGACTTAAACCCCCACCACTTGTTAATCTGTCACCGACGAGGAATAATTAGTCACTGTACACTTGATTTATGTCAAACTTTAGTGTTGAGTAATACTTTCATCAAAGCCGATGATGGGATTTGAACCCACGGCCTGCTGATTACGAATCAGCTGCTCTACCACTGAGCCACATCGGCGTACACAATCTAAGAGTATAACATGATTTAATCATGGTAGATCAAAATCGCAAAAATCGCCTTAACCCTGAACAATACGCCAGCCTCAAAGCAGAAATAGCCGCTCCTTATCGGGGCTTACGCCAATTTATCTACATCGCTTTCGGTGCTTCTGGCTCAATTGGCGCATTCGTCTTTTTCTTCCAAGTGCTTGCCGGACGCAATGTTGAGACTGCTTTACCTAGTTTGGCTCTCCAAGTAGGAATTGTTGCTTTAATGGTCTTTCTCTGGCGCTGGGAACAGCGTCGGCAACAACGCGTCCAATCGGGTAAAAATCCTAATTCTTGAAGGAAGAAATTTTAGCTAGTTAATTTTTGACTGTTTTCTTTTGATATATATTTATATTCTGCAAATTTATTAAGGCTTTTATGAAGATTAAAATATAAAAAGAGAAAAAATAAAAAAATTATTAGGAAATCCGAAAAAGCAAAAACTTCTAAGAAAATATAAATCGTTGAAACGGGGTCAGCCAATATAAAGACCCTGTGACTATAAACCCAATCACATTCAAATGGGGCCAGCTATATTTAAAGACCCCTAGAATTAAAAAATCACTATATTGGAAGCGCCAGACTAATTTTATTAGTTTGGCGCTTTCAATTTGCTAACTAGGCATTTACTGAACTGTTACCAAATAGGATGAAGGAATTGGTTGGGCACGTCCAGCATTGACAAGTGCTTGGTAAACAAAGGCAGCAACTTCGGCTCTAGTCGCTTCACGATTAGGATTGAGTTGCTTTGCTACGGGATAGTTGATCACTAATTGCCGTGCAGTTGCCGCAGCAACAGGAGCGATCGCATATTTAGGAATCTGGGCAGCATCGGTGTAAAAGGAAAGGGCATTCTGATTACTCGCTGTTAAGCCCAAACCATTAGCTAAAGCGACTAACGCCTGCACTCTGGGAATTTCCTGTTGTGGTTTAAAAGTGCCATCGGGATAACCAGAAACAAATTCACTCTGGTAAGCAGATTGAATTGCAGCGTTAGCCCAGAAATTGCTTGGTACATCCTTAAATTTAATGGCTGCACGTTTAGTTGCTGGTGTTAGGGCTTTAGTGACAATAGTGGCGAATTGAGCGCGGGTTACAGGATCATTGGGTTTAAAGCTGCCATCAGGAAAACCAGCAATAATATTTTGAGAAGCTAAAGCTTCGATGTAAGCTTTTGCCCAATAATTTGCTGGCACATCCTTAAAGGCGACAGGCCCTCCAGGAGGTACGTCAACAGTTGCAGCAACGAAATTTACTGAGCCGAAAATCTTTTTCTGATCAATATCGTTGCCAACAGCGAGAATTTGACTGGTTTTTGTGGCGTTGTTCACATCATAACGAGTGTTATTGCGAATAAGATTTCCACCAGGATTTTCATTAGTGCCAAGATCGGGTAGAGCATTGACAGTTGCTATTATTCCATCCCGCTTATTGTTCTGAATGACATTCTTACGCAATACGGGCTTTGCTGATTCGGAGATATAAAGACCGTCTTGGTTTTGGATGATTTGATTCTCCACAATTAGAGGTGTGGAAGTACCACCAATCGCTAAACCAAAACCAGTATCCTGAAATAAGTTATTCCTGATTTCTCCTTGGGCAGTTCTAGCAATTGAAATCCCGTTGCCTTTGTTTTGCACAAAGAGATTACCTTCAACTGTGGGATTGCCTGTACCCGTGACAAAAACACCCTCTCTGACACTGTTAGTAAAAGTACTGTTTTTGATAATCGGATTAGTTGACTCCACCCACACCCCCGTACCCCGGCTATTTGGATTAGTGACGGTGACACCTGCGATCGTGGTATCTCGGTCGGCAAGCATGGTAATGTCTTGCCTGGCAAAGGTTCGACTAGTGTAAAAACCTCCACCTGTAATTAATATCCCCTGACCTTTAGTAGCTTCATCACCCCGCAGTGTCACCCCTGGTTTCAGCAACAACGGGAAAGTTTCGCCACTTTCTTGGTTATAGTTCCCAGGTGCTAACTGAATAACCGCACCTGGTTGGGCTTGACTAAGAGCGAAACTGATGCTCTTGTAGGGTGCAGTTGACGTTGTACCAGCACCTGCACTATCTACACCAGTTTGTGGATTAACGTAAATCGTTGCGGCTGTTGTTGGAACTTGCGCTGTGAGAGTTGGGGCGATACCTTCTGGATGACTAGCACCAGCATTAACCTCACCAGGTAGTAATATTGACCCACTAGAAACGACTAACAAAGCCGTTAGTCCGGCTCCCAGGCGTAAAGTATAACTGAGATGACTGCTAGAAAGAAGGCGAAAATTTTTCGCTAGAGAAATGTGAAAACCCCGGTATTTCATTTTTTCCGTCTGTGATGTGATGAATTATGGCCGAACAAGGTTGAAGGTAGCAAGCAGTCTTGTAGCTGCTGTAAAACCCATGCAAAACTATACTGGATGATTAGCAATGATCCAGCTAAATTCCTTAGATAGATCACAGAACTTATACATTAGTTATATTTTTTTATTCAGGAAATTCCACTAGTACACTGTAGCCGAAGTTTGCCTAGCTTCAACAAGGGGATTTTGCACTAAGTCTTGTTAATTAAGATGGTATCTGGGTTTTCACCAAACTCAAGCTGTACTAAGGACTTTCTGCATGAGGAGATGGCTATCGACAAGTCTCTCGCTGCCTTGTTTAAGCGCTCATCCTGCCTTTACTACGACTATTGAATAATTTATTTTTTTGTATTACCTAAAGCTAGATGCTGTAAATAATATTACTGAAATATCATCACAGTAAAAGCAAAGCTATTGGAAATCGGGAGAAATGCGTTTTAAATTTTTGTGGCTGCGTCGCGCCTTAGTTTTATTAAGTAGTACTTGTCTTCTACTTTTATCCACTCCTGCCTTTGCTGCGGAACGAGTAGTGCTAAACTATGGTATTTTCCGTGAATCGCTTTCTGTAGAGGAGCTATCCACCTTTGCCGAAACAGGTGAACTTTCACGTTCACTACGAGTTAATTTTGCTTTGGCCCGACAAGACCCCAAAGCTATTCGTCAGTATTTAACGGAGCCAGTAAAGGTAAACCTTCTATTATTAGATAGAGTACTAAATAGCTCTATTGGCAATATTATTTTGGATCAAATTAGTCAAGTTATTTATACGCCGTCTCGGAGAGCAGACCGACAGGCTTTGCGAGCCGCTTTGGTACTTTCTGCGAGTCAAGACGGGCAGGTGTCAGTAATTGAAATTATTGAAAATTATCCCACTAACGAAGTGGAAGTTGATGGCAAACGCTTGGAGAGTGCATACCGTCAACTCCGTCGCTTGCAAACAAGCTTACAAGATTTACTTAATTTTTAGTAAGCTAAAGTTTCTAAAGTTTCTCTTAAATACCGTTGTACCTGCTGTTCCAAGCGAATTCCGTGTAATTGAGCATCGCGTTCTAGTTGCCAGCGTTGAAAACCGGAACTAGTGGATATCGCACATTTGAGACTATACCAAATTTCAGTATCAGCAGAAAATTGGTGATCGCTAGAAGCTGGAATTTGAGCCATAGTTTCTCATTCCTTTGTTTTAACTTCAAGGGTAATTGGGCACGGGGCATGGGGTATGGGGCATTGGGCATTGGTTATTAATCCTTTTCCCTCATCTCCCTCATCTCCCCCTACTCTCCTCTCTAGCCCTTTAAGGTGAAATAATATACTTTACGGGCTGCTACGAATCTGTATTAATCCGAAACAAAGATTCCAATAACCGGGGCACGATTTGATTAACTCGCACACCTAAAATTGTGAAATCTTGCTTAATCTTTTCTAAAGATAATGGCTCTATGCCAGCGAATTCTGTGTCATTAGTCACTAAAACTCGCATTACACTCACAGGTACTTGTAAAAATAGATTGCTGCCCAAAAAGGCTAACCCCGCAAATAATAGTGCAACGCTGCGCCATTGTGGAAGAAATTTAGCTGAATTTGCTACTAATGGGGCAATTTGGTAGAGATGCCACAGTACCCAAAGTGATAATACTGCTGCCACTAATGCCAGGATACGATTTAACTTTGTATTAGTTAAACAGAGAATTTTTCGCTGCCGTTCAGTCAGATTTTCTGGCTTTAGGGCTATTCCTAAAAGAGCAAATATATAAAAAGGACGACGCAATTGCATCCATAGTAGAGGAAAAATACCAATGGCGGCAACTAAACATAGCTCCATCCAGACTGGCAAAAACGGCTCGCCTACAGATAAAAACAATAAGCAGAGCAGTAAAAAAATAGGCAACGTCGCCAATCCAGCGACGTGAATCCACAAAATAGGTTCAGAACGAAATGAATGCATAATAAAAAGTTATAAGTTAAGAGTTATTAGGAGTTACAAATTAGCAGTTTTTAACTCCTAACTCCTAATTTATTACTCCTAACTTCTAACCATTTTACCCTTAACACTATCTCGTTAAGGTGAGAGTGCGGCGCTTCGTAACCATCTGATAGGATTCGATGATGTCACCTTCAACCCAATCATTGAATTTATCCATGCCGACACCGCATTCATAACCAGCGTTGACTTCACGAGCATCTTCTTTCATCCGTTTTAGGGAATCAAGGACGCCTTCATAGATCACCTTACCGCCGCGTCGCACCCTGACTTTGCAGTTGCGAACTAGCTTGCCAGATTGAACGTAGCAACCGGCAACCGCACCGCGACCGACTGGGAAGACGGCACGGACTTCGGTTTGACCCAAGGGTTCTTCGACCAACTCTGGTTCCAAAAGACCTTCCAAGGCATCTTGGATATCTTCTAGGAGTTTGTAGATCACGTTATATTCTCGGACATCTACACCCGCTTCATCGGCGGCTTGTCTAGCACCACTGGCAAAGGTGGTGTTGAAGCCAATAATTACAGCGTTACTGGCAGCTGCTAAGTCGATATCTGTTTCGGTGATTTCCCCAGCAGTAGCCAAGAGCATCCGAATTTGGACTTCGTTTTGGGGGATTTGCTTGAGCGCTCCCACAATGGCTTCTACAGAACCTTGCACGTCTCCCTTCAAGATCAAGTTGAGTTCTTTCAACTCGCCTTCTTGTGCTTGAGCCGACAGGGTTGTAAGGGTAACACGACCTTGTAACAGGCGGGATAGGCGTTGTCTATCGGCGCGATCGCTAGCGAGTGCTCTGGCTTCTTTTTCGTTCTCGAAGACCTCGAACTCGTCGCCTGCTGCTGGTACATCACTTAAACCTAGTACCTCGACAGCAAAGGAAGGAGAAGCAATGTCTACTCTCTTGCCTCTGTCATCTACCATCGCCCGCACTTTACCGAAAGCCGACCCGGCTACCAAAATATCTCCCACATGCAGGGTGCCATTCTGAATTAGCAGGGTAGCAACTGCTCCCTTGGCTTTATCCAGATGTGCTTCAATTACAGTTCCTTTGGCGGTACGATCTGGGTTGGCAGATAGTTCTGCAACCTCTGCTACTAAGAGAATCATCTCTAAGAGCGTATCCAGGTTTTCACCTCTGATGGCGCTCACGGGAACCATGATTGTCTCACCACCCCAATCTTCTGCGGTCAGACCATACTGGGTGAGTTCTTGTTTAACCCGTTCTGGTTGTGCCCCTTCTTTGTCAATTTTGTTGATTGCAACAACAATTGGCACTCCGGCTGCTTGGGCGTGGCTAACGGCTTCAATGGTTTGAGGACGGACACCATCATCAGCAGCCACTACCAACACGGCAATGTCTGTTACCCGCGCTCCTCTAGCCCGCATCGCTGTAAAGGCTTCGTGACCAGGAGTATCTAGGAAGACTATCTGCTGTGGTTTGCCCTCATGTTCCACATCCACATGGTATGCACCGATGTGTTGAGTGATACCACCAGCTTCTCCAGCGGCCACTTTTGTTTTGCGAATTGAGTCGAGCAGGGTTGTTTTACCGTGGTCTACGTGACCCATAATTGTCACGACTGGCGGACGGCGGTGGAGATATTCTAGGTCTTCTGCGCCGACCATTTCTGTAATTTTCCGAGCTTCTGCTTCTCGCTCGACGGTTTCAACTTCTATTTCTAGTTCTTTTCCTACCAGGGTAATTGTGGGAATATCCAGATTTTGGGTGATACTCACCGCCATGCCTTTGAGGAACAGGATTTTAACAATCTCTGTATCGGGAACCGCTAAAACGTCAGACAGTTCTTGCACAGTCAAGGGCCCAGTGATCGTGACCTTTTCGGGACGGTCACGCTTTGTATCGGCTTCTTGTTGGTGGCGACGGTTATTGTGATGGTCACGGCTAGAACCAGATTTAGAACCAGGTTTTCTACTTCCTCTAGCAGTTGGGGCGCTAGCAAGGGTTGCCCCTGGCATCTGCACAGGTCGAGTAGCTTTTGGCTTGGGAGGACGGGCAATGGAAAGGCTGACTTGGACGGTGGCTGGTGAGTCGCTATCGTCATCATCCAGTAAATCTTCTTCAAACTCATCATCCAGTATCGGCTTGATCCGCTTACCTTTGACGCCAGCTTTAGCCTTCTCTTTAACTTCGTCAATTATTTCCTCTTCTACCCACTTCTTGCCGCCTTTGGTGGGGCGAGGGGGACTTGGGCGTTTCAAATCGAGGAGATCAGGTGTGACGACTGGCTCATCACCCAATCCTTGGGATTTGCCCGCTATTCCTGACATCTGTCTGGGTGGAGTAGCGATCGGCATTGCGGCCGCTACACCTTCACCAGGGCGGGCTGGTCTGGGTCTTTGCCCTTCTCCTAGCTGTGATGGTGCAGATGGTCTATTGCCCCTCTGCTCTGGTCTGGTGGGTGCAGGGGTAGGTCGAGCCTGTCTTTGTGGCGCAGATTGCGGAGACTGGTCAGTTGGCAGTTTAGCAACTCTGGGCTTAATTTGTTCGCGATCGCCTTCGACGGATCGTTGCCGTTGGTCACGCTTGAGGATCGGTTTGTCTGCCTGAGATACTTGCTCATCTGCCACCGGGGCTTCTTCTGCCGCAGGTCTTGGCGGTGGGGCAGCTAATTGCGGTTTGATCGGTTTTTCCGCTTTCGGTCTGGGTGGAACTATTTTTTCTGGTTTTTGGGATGCTGTTTTTTCCGACGCCTGATTTGGATTTGGCGTTTGTTCTAAGTCCGTAACAGGAGGAACAGGAGGTTGCTCTTGAGTCTCAGATTGAGTCCGGGGCACAGGTCGGGTTGGTGCTGCCGGCTTCATGGGTGAGACTGGCGTAGCGAAAGGCCGTGGTGGAGAGGGAGGATTAGCTTCAGACAAGGCAGCTTGGGTATTGGTAGCAACTGACGCCTCTGGGGCGTTGGGGGTAGTATTTCTCAATATTTTGGGTTTGCGTATTTCCAAAATTTGCTGTTTGTGGGGTGCAGCAGGTCGGGCAGATCCGCCGTTTGGCGGTGAGTTTGGTTTATGGCTGGTTGTACGTAGTTCCTTTTTGGCGGAGACATTCGTCGCTTCGAGTTTTTCCGCAGCCGTGCGGATGTTTTCTGCCTCGGATTCTGAAATCGTGCTGCTATGGCTTTTGACCGAGATGCTGAGCTGGTCGCAAATTGCTAGTAGCTCTTTGTTATCCAAATTCAATTCCTTTGATAATTCATAGATTCTAACTTTGCCGTTGTTCATCCACTCTTCCCCTTTAATTTACAGTTTTAGCGGATGGTTGCCTGGGAGTGCGACATCTCCATCCTTGGATTACTGTTTTTAGACTGCCGTTCAGTTTTTGCCGGTGCCTCCAATCAGGAAAGAGAGATGTTTCGGTTTAATAATGGCATCCCCACCAGGAATGATGGTTGAGGGACACCCATAAAAATTTTTTAAATAAAAGATTTTTATAGGAACCCCTGACGCCGAACTGCGCCTAAGCGCTACCAGGTTGCCATTTTGTAGTTTCTTGTTTTGGTGATTCTGAGCCTTCCACAACACAATCGATTACATCTTGTTCTGGGAATCTTGCCTCGCCCCTCTTAATTATTGGAGAGCCGAATGCCTTTTACACCCATTTACTATTTTGGCACTAACCTTAACCATCAACAGAGGGTGTCATGAAAGCGCGACTTCGGCTTTCGCACAATTCCTCTAGTAATGACGTCACGAAGTTGTTCCAACTAAATTTGGTTTTGGGTATTGGTGCGGGCTAGACGTTGCGACAAGCTTTGGTACAGTGTTTCTGGCACTGATGCATGTAGCGATCGCCCTAGTCGATTTTTTTTTTGAGCTGCTTGTAGGCAACTCGTTTGTGGACAAATATAGGCAGAACGCCCCATGCCCTGATCTAATTGTACCTTTCCCGATGGAAAGACGCGGACAATCCGCCAAAACTCATCTTTTGAGCCTACTTTCCGGCAACTAACGCAGCGCCGATAATTTGGTTTCATCGGTTCTCTGTGATCTTAGTCCAGCATTCTGGGTGTAAAAATAAGTCTTTTATTACTATTTTTTACTTCTACCAAGGCATCTTTCAGAAAATAATCTTTGAGACTCGGACTACAATCAACATTATCAAAACTTTACAAGGTTTATCAATTACTCGTCGTCGTTAGTATCAAAAGTATCCTCCTCTTCTAATTCTTCCTGATTTTCATCTTCTAATTCTTCCTCAAACTCAAGCTCATCTTCGTCTGATTGATATTTTGCTCTTACAGCCGCAAATTTTTCATCCTCTCCTGCATAGTCGTATTTAGCTTTATCTTTGATGTCTATTTTCCAACCAGTCAGACGGGCTGCCAAACGGACATTTTGTCCTTCTTTCCCAATGGCTAAACTAAGTTGGTCTTCAGCCACGAGTACGTGAGTTTGCCGAGATTCTGGGTCCATCAGGCGTACTTCATCCACCCGTGCTGGACTTAAGGCATTGGCGATATATGTTGCTGGATCTGGCGACCAACGAATTACATCTATTTTTTCACCGCGTAATTCGTTGACTACCACTTGAATTCGCGATCCCCTGGCTCCGATACAAGCGCCTACTGGGTCTACATCGCGATCAAGGGTATCTACTGCTATTTTAGTCCGAGGGCCGACATAACGGGAGGGGGGGTTTGCCTCCCTAGCTACAGCAACTATTCGTACCACTTCATCTTCAATTTCTGGGACTTCGTTGGCAAATAGATAAACCACCAAACCAGCATCAGCGCGAGACACAAGTAACTGTGGCCCTCGTTGTTGGCCTTGGGATACTTTTTTGAGATACACCTTGAAGGTGGCATTTGCCCGATAATTATCGTTGGGCAGCTGTTCCCGCTTCGGTAATTCGGCTTCTACTTCTGGCTGACCAAAGCCACTGCTAACTGCCAGAACCACAGACTGCCTCTCAAATCGCAGGACTCTTGCTTGCAGGACAGTTCCTTCTAAATCTTGGAACTCTTCTTGCACCATTTGGCGCTGTTGATCCCGCAATTTTTGCGCCAATACCTGCTTAGTTTGCATCGCCGCCATCCGACCAAACTCTCCTTGGTCGGGAGTCACATCCAGCACCACAGAGTCCCCTAACTGCGCTTCGGGAGCTACTTGTTGAACTTCGTCTAGGGAAATCTGATGGTCTGTGTTATTGACTTCTTCGACAATAGTTTTGGTGGAAAGAACGCGAAATCCTTCTCCGTCAATATCGAGTTCTACTTCAAAATTCTCAAAATAATCTTCGTCAAACTGTTTGCGCTCTAAATTTTGGGCGCGACGATAACGTTCGTAGCCTTTGAGTAGTGCTTCTCTAATAGCTGATTGAACTGCAAGACGGGGTAAATTCCGCTCATGACTTATACTTTCAATTAATTCTTTTAATCCAGATAAAGTAACCATTGACATAAGCAATCTCCTTTAAAAATTAGGAACTAGGAACTGGGCATTGGGCATGGGGCATGGGGCATGGGGCATTGGGCATTAGGTGCAAAGGCAAAAGATTTGCAGCAACTTACCCTCTGCTTTTCTGCTTTTCTGCTCCTCTGCTCCTCCAATCCCTTAGTCCCTAGTCCCTAGTCCCTAGCCTCTAATCACTCGTTTATCGGCGCTCGTCTAGCTGCACCTTAGTAATTAGGGAGCGGGGAATTTCGACTACACGACCTTTTTGGTTTAAGTAAAGTGCTGTCTCATCCCGGCGAATCAACTGACCAATCCACTCTTGTTGTCCGTCGTAAGGTGGCGAAGTGGAGATGATGACAGGAAATCCTTTAAAGGAAATAAACTCCCTGTCTGTTACCAACTGCCGCGAAATACCAGGACTAGAGATTTCCAAGACATAGGCATCTGGAACGATTTGGGCAGCATCTAAGGAGGCTTCTAAAGCACGGCTCATCCTTTCACAATCATTTAACCCGGTGTCTTGCTCAGGATTGCGAATGTCTACGCGCAACACTGGTGGACTTTGGTTAGTGTGAAAAACTACGCCAACCACTTCCAATCCCAGTTCTTCTGCCACTGGTGTCGCCAAATCAATAATTTGTGGAACTAAAGGATGAGCCATGAGAAAATTCAATAAAAAAAGTGGGCACTGACCCACTTCCTGCGATAGGTATATCTTCCAAGAAGTCTTGTGACGAACCAATAATGATTCGCCTAATTCGAGTTTAGCGCATTTATTGGATAGTCAATAGTGATTGGGGATTGGGCATGGGACATGGGGCATAGTTATTCTCTCTGTCCCCCTTGTCTCTCCTGCTCCCCCTGCTCCCTCATCTTTGCACTACTGCTGGAACTGATACTTGTGTTCGTAACTGCCTGGTTTGCTCGATAATTTGGTCTATGTCTTCTTGGGATAAACGCTGGACGTAGTTGAGTTTTATTTCCTCTAAGAAGTCAAAAAGTAAACTCTGAATTTCTGAAAGTACGTGTTTTTCCTTTATTTCAGATCCCAAGGCATCGCTGAAGCTTTGTACAAGTTGACTGGTGAGTTTTGCACCAACAGGGTCTTCAACAGCGCTAACTAAAGTTTTGTAAAGATTAGTTGTGATTTGAGTAGCTAATTGTTCGCTTAACTGAGTTTGGGCTTGTCCCACACCAGGGAGGTTTTGGAGGTTGCGGTAGACAGGTACTTGATGGAAGACGGTTTCAATGTTGTGGCGCAACATGGCAATGATCGCAGGTTGGATTTCGGGTAGCACTTGGTAGACAATTGTTTTTACCAAAAGACCTGCGATCGCTTCCACTTCATTCACATTATTAATATCTATGTAGGGACGTAAATTTTCTTGTTGTGAAAGCCAGCGCGTTAACTCACCCTTCTGTATTGAACCCTGAACCTGATTAATTACTCTCACCACTACAATTTCTGTGAGTTCTTCGGCAAAATTAGCGACAATCCCCTGATTAATTTGTTTTCGTACTGGATGCAAATTCAATAACCGCACTTGATCGAGGCGAATTAATACAGGTAAGATTCGCAGCCACCGCCAAAATGGCAGTAGTAAAACTAGGTCGTACCAACGCCATAATAGTGCTTCCAACCAGCTAAAACCAGGATGCTGGCGTCTGATCAAGAAAGTACGCCCTAGCAATTCTAAGCCAAATAAAATCACAAAGGGTAAGTCAATAATCCAGAAATTATCAACAAATTCGCCATTTTCACCGATTTCGCGGAAGTAGTTAGAAGCAATCAAAGGGCGGATGCTCTCGTTAAAAAAACTAATTTGTTGATCCCAGCCATTTTGTGATAGATATGGCTGACTCCAAAAAGTGGCAAAGGACTGTTTTGCAGATTCATTACCGATGCGCGATCGCATCCGATTTTTGATTTTTTCCAGAGTCCCACTCTTATTCACTCCCGCAAACGGGTTAGTGTCAACCATTTCGTTGCTAAGACGCCTTATTTCCTCTAGTCTGCTATTTACCTGAGGCGACTGTAACCCTGTTTGGCTGACTTGTTCTTCTAATGCTTTTACTGTTTCTAGATAATTTTTTGTGTCTCGATGAGGTTCAATACCTTTTATTGGGTCATAAATCTGAATAATTTGAGGAAGTTTTCGTAAGTAGAAATCTCGCCAAGGTACGTAACTTAAGTTAAACAAAACTAAACCTAGATTTACGGTGGCAGTAATTGCCATAATTCTTTCAAACCAAAGATTCCGCTGCTTAGAAGATTTTATATTTTTCATATTATGTCATATATTATACATTCTGTAATTGCCTTATCTTTAAGTTGACACAGGTGACAAATATATGCACTACTGTAATTTAGTTTTCAAGGGGTGTATGCGATTCAAATAATAACCTTTGCATTGCTAATATAAGATACTCCTTTTGATGGATGACACAAATTATTTTCTGTTCTTTAAATAAAGCTTGAAAAAGTAAATCACAGATTATTCAAAAAATATTAAAAAATAGCGAAAAAAGTTATTAAACAAACTTAAAATGCAGCTGTTAATGTTTATAATCCTGCTGATTTAACCCAAAGGAGTTTTGAGTATGTGGTGTGGGTTTGGAAAATCAAGCGCGACCTTTGCTGTTACTTGCCTGATAACTGCTAGCATGGTAAGTGTAGACACAGGTTTCGCAGCCCCTCAAGGTAGCTATACACCCGAGCAATTTCGTTCTGTGTTGCGAGGATTAGGCTATAACGTCAAGGTAACAAATAGCCCTTTGACAGATGAAGCAACTAGAAAGGCGATTCGTGAATTTCAGACTGGTTATAAGCTAAAACCAGTTGATGGGATAGCAGGGCCAAAAACCAAGGATTTTGCTGCTAACATCGTTCGAATTTTAGAAGCAAATTTAAATGCAGTAGTAAAACCAAATCCTCCCCTCGCGCGCAATCATTTGTATGATGCCCGCACGGAAGCAGTGGTGAAGGAGTACCAGAAGAAATATCAGTTGTCAGAAACTGGTATTGCTAATTTAGCACTCCGCCAAAAGCTGAATGAAGAAGCAAAGACAGTGTTCAGTCAGCCAACACCAACACCGGGAACTACACCAACACCGGGAACTACACCAACACCGAGAGCTACGCCAACACCCGGAGCTACGCCAACACCGGGAGCTACGCCAACACCGGGAGCTACACCAACACCGGGAGCTACACCAACACCGGGAACTACGCCAACACCCGGAGCTACCCCAACACCGGGAGCTACACCAACACCGCGAACTACGCCAACACCCGGAGCTACACCAACACCCGGAGCTACGCCAACACCCGGAGCTACGCCAACACCCGGAGCTACGCCAACACCCGGAGCTACGCCAACACCCGGAGCTACACCCTAGTCCCTACCAAAAACTTCTACCTCAAAACCTCTCAAGTCATCTGATTTGGTTCTTCTAAGGGTCTGCCCTTGGGTACAGGTAGAGTTGGACGACGGTCATTGTAAGGCATAGGAATGTACTGGACGCTGGGTCGACCTCCTTGTGGCTGTGGGTACAAATCCATAAGACCATAAATAGAATGGGGCAGTCCGACAGTTACGGGCAGCCCCATTTCTGTTGCTTCCTCTATAGTTATCGGATAGTCATGGGTGACACGCCCGGTTGTCAAGGCTTCGATAATCGACTCGATATTTTCTGGCAGAACTTTTTGTTTGGGTATACTGTCTTTTAGCAGAGTCCTTACAAATCTCTGTACCTGCTGTATTGCTTTGCGTGAAAGATCGGCCATAATGAGAGTTTGATCATCAATCTCACCAATGGGTTTATCTTCAACTACTTTCAAGATACTCGCTGCGGGGTAATTGCCCAACTGGGGATCAACTGGCCCCAAAACAGCGTTAGCATCCATAATAATTTCATCAGAGGCGAGGGCAAGCATTGTACCGCCACTCATGGCATAGTGGGGTACAAAAACTGTAACTTTTGCCTGGTGGCGAATTAATGCTCTGGCGATTTGTTCCGTAGCCAAAACCAAACCACCAGGAGTGTGCAAAATTAAGTCAATCGGCACATCTGGCGGTGTAAGGCGAATTGCTCGCAATATTTGTTCTGAATCTTCGATAGTAATGTAGCGAGATAAAGGAATTCCTAAGAAGCTAATAGACTCTTGGCGGTGAACCAGCAAAATTACCCGACTTTTGCGTTCCTGCTGAAATTGTTGTAAAGCACGTAAGCGCCGATATTCTACCTGACGTTTTTGCCAAAGGGGTTGCAAAGAAGTCAGAAGGAGAAAAATCCAGAATAAATCACCAATACCAAAGCCCATAAATATTAATTCTTGTTCAAAAATAACGCTTGACGTCATTATTGTCACAAGTTTTGGGCGATCGCAGGTCTATCTATAGGTTTAAAACTTTCAAACCACACTAAGTAAAAATATTATTAATTACGAATTACGTAGCTTGCTTCTCACCGGAAGCGAGTATTACAAATTACTTATGATTCCCGCCGCCAAATTTTTATAGTATCGTCATCACCACCGCTAACTATAGTTTGACTATTGGGACTGAAGGCGACACAACGAACATAGCTGGAATGCCCTGTAAGTGTGCTGATTTCTCTACCACTGTGTAAATGCCACAGTTTAATAGTGTTGTCCCAACTGGCACTAGCGAGAAATTGTCCATCCTGGCTAAAAGCAACTGACCAAACTGAATCAGAATGACCAATGAAAGTACGAATTTCTCTGCCTGTATTTACGTCCCACAATTTAATTGTGTTGTCACCACTGCCACTGGCGATAATTTCCCCATCTTTGCTGAAGGCGATACAGTTGACGAAGAAAGAATGACCTAATAATGTGCAAATGTTCCTGCCTGTGTATACTTGCCATAATTTAATGGTGTAATCGGTACTGGCACTAGCCACAAGCTGTCTATCCCTGCTATTCGTTGCAGGCGTTGTTGGAGAATAGGCAACTGACGAAACTGAGTCAGAATGGCCTATGAGAGTTTGGGTTTCTATACCTGTGTGTACTTGCCACAGTTTAATTGTACAGTCAACACTACCACTAGCTAGAAATTTGCCATCTGGACTAAAGGCAACGGAATTCACCCAATTAGTATGACCAGTAAGAGTCCGAATTTCTTTGCCTGTGTTTACATCCCACAATTTGATGGTGTTATCCCAACTCCCGCTAGCTAAGATTTCTCCGTTCAGGTCTGCAACTCCCACAGATTTGCCTGACTCCCCTTGATAAGAAAGTTTTGAAGAGATTGGGCTAAAAGCGACAGAATGAACCATATTGGTATGACCAGAAGACCAACGACCGAGTTGACGCACTAGCTTGCCAGTACCCAGTTGCCAAAGTTTAATAGTATGGTCATTACTACCACTAGCAATTAATTGCCCGTCTGAGCTAATGGCGATCGCATGAACCATACTAGAATGACCTTTTAGGGTCTGTACACATTGCCAATTCTGTTGATTTAATACAACAGGTGGAGGCGGTTTAAGTTTAGGCGTTATCGCCAAAGTCGATGATATTAGTGTTATGTTCTTGGCAGTATCAGGGCCCAATAAATCCAACCACTCTTGCACAGACTGGGGACGATAAGTTGACTCCAAATCCATGCCGCACATAATAGCCTGATTTACCCTGTCGCTGATCTTAGGATTAAAATATTGTGGTGGTTCTAAATTAACGTTGTGACGTCTATCATCTGCACTCGTCGGTATAACTGCGGTAAGCAAATTATACAAAGTAGCAGCTAAGGCATAGATATCAATGTATTCTCCTCGTGGCGCTTCTGATTCATACTGTTCAGGTGGGGCAAAACCAGGAGTGCGATACACTGTATGCCTTTGAATCATATTTGGAATAAATTCTCTAGCGATGCCAAAGTCTATCAGCACTGCTTCTGATTTATCAATGCGGATCATAATATTACGTGGTTTAAGATCCCGATGCAGTAAACCTTTGGAGTGAATTAACGTCAAAGCATCGCCAATTTGTCGAATGTACAGTAGCGCTTCTGCTTCTGATAGCACCCCCACTCGTCTCACGTACTGTCCTAAGTCTTCGCCTTCGATGTACTCCATTACCATGCAGGGCAAATTTCCGTCATCAAAGATAGTTTCTATCTGTACTATATGAGGATGGTGACACACAGCTAGCCGAACTGCTTCATCACGGAAGTCTTGCCGTAACTTGTTTCGGTGAAGTATCCAGGCCGGGTGATTTAGGATTTCTTCTTTGAGGGTTTTAATCACTCGCAGTTGATTCCGTTGATTTCTGGCAAGATAAGTAATGCCAATTCCGCCTTCGCCTAGTTGGCTTTCAATAATGTAGCGTCCACCGAATAAAGACTTTCCCGCATTCCACACCATTAGTAATATTTGACAATTTCTGGTATTTATTTTGGCACGGTATCAGAACAGCCAACACAATTTTTGGAAATTCAATTTTGTTTTGTTAATGTAGCTTTTTAAAATTAGTTACTTAGAAAGCATTTTCAATAACCTCAATAATTACTAATATAGAGTTGGGTATACCCTATTAGTTTTAGCTAAACTATACCTTTACATCAAAATTTTATTTGATTAGTCATGCTAAAGTGAACGATGACTTTAGCGATATTTGGTCATAATAGTTTGACTTGTAAGTAACGTGAAATTATGCTAAAGAATCTGAAGCTGAAACAAAAATTTACAATTTTGCTACTGGTAATTCTGACGTTTGGTCTGAGCTTGAGTGGATTTGCTCTTTCTTCTCTGCTCAGAGAGAATGCTAAACAAGATATTAGCTCAACAGGTCTTATGCTCATGCAAACCATGAGTTCTGTTCGCCACTACACCAATACTCAAGTTAATCCAGAGCTGGCTGATAAATTGGAAACTGAGTTTTTGCCCCAAAGTGTTCCTGCATACTCAGCACGGGAAATATTTGAGATTTTACGGAAAACACCAGACTACCGTGACTTCTTCTATAAAGAAGCAACTCTCAATCCTACAAATCTTCGGGATAAAGCTGACGGTTTTGAGACAGAAATTGTAGAAAGGTTCAGAAATAAATCAGACCTTAAAGAAGTAAGTGGATTTCGCTCAATCCCTGGTGGCGATGTCTTTTACATTGCTCGTCCGCTACCAATTTCTGAAGAAAGCTGTCTAAAGTGTCATAGTGTACCCGAAGCTGCACCTCAAAGTATGATTAATCTTTATGGTACAGCTAATGGATTTGGGTGGAACCTGAATGAAATTGTCGGCGCTCAGATTATTACAGTACCAGCAAATAACGTCATCAATAAAGCCCATCAGTCTTCACTACTAATTATCCTAATTGTATCAACTATTTTTATAGCGACTATCCTGTTAGTAAACTTGTTCTTAAATCGACAAGTTGTAATGCCTCTTAAACGCATGACTCGTGTAGCCGAAGAAGTTAGCACCGGACATATGGAAGTTGAATTTGAGCAGATGTCTAATGATGAAATTGGTAATTTAGCTAAAGCCTTTAGACGGATGCAGTTAAGTTTGGAAATGGCAATGAAAAGAATCAAACGCACTCAGGGAAGTATAGGGGAGTAGAATAATTCGTAATTCGTAATGACGCTCTCCACGTTTGCGGAAGGTGTCACAGACAGACTGCGTAGCTTGCTTCTTTGCAGGAGTAAGTGAACTAGCTGCCGCTAGGCTAAGTAATTCGCGTAATTCAGTTTTATATCGGAGATTTAGACCCCGCCACAAAACTGGCTGCGTTTATTTGCTCTTTACTTAACCCTCCAGAATTAGTTAAACAATTCAAAATAATCTCTCAATCAACGGTGGTCTAAATGTTTATGAGAATAAGTTTTTTTTGAATTCAAAAGCTGCTTGAAAGTCAGGAATTTCCTTGGCTATGAGTTCAACAAATTGGTCAGGTGAAATGTAAGGATTTTGAGCTAATATTTCTTCCATAACTAAATTTGCTATTGGGCCAATATGGTAAGCTAACTCTTGGTGACAATGTTTGATAAATGTTGGTTGGAGCGAAGATTGTTGTTCTTTAATTCGCCCATTTTGCATAACAGCTGGTGAAGTAGGTGAATTAAAAATTGTTTCTTCAGGTGGTTGGTTATATGACTGCGATATTGCTGACATAGCCTGAAACTCAGGATTAAATATCGTTGCAGGCAAATCATCAAGCATGATTGCAGGAGACATTACCACTTCTGGTTTTGCAATACGCTCTAAATTTATAAGAACTTCCCTAGCTGTTTGGTATCGCTTGTTAGGTCTATCTGCCAACATCTGATCGAGTACTTGAGCGAAATCATCACTAACATAGGAATAATAACGCCAGTTCCATTCTAAGGAATATTGATCTATTAGTAAGGATGGATCTCTACCTGTGAGTAATACAATAGCTGTCACTCCCAAAGCATAAAGGTCACTAGAAGGGGAACATAAGCCCAAGCTAATCTGTTCGCGGGGAGCATATCCCACTTTGCCGACAAGGGACATTTTGCCAACAAAGGTTACCTGGTGGTTGGGATTTCTCCCTTCATTGATGTCAGCAATTTGCTTGCCTACACCGAAGTCAATCAGCACTGGCAAATCATTGCCATCAGGTAACATAATATTATCAGGTGAAATATCTCGATGGATGATGTTATGTTGGTGGACATACTCCAAAACAGGTAGCAGATTTTTTAGCCACTGTATAACTTCCTCTTCAGAGAAGTTTCTTCCTTGACGTTGAAGTTCTCCCAGTAGCCTAGAATAGGTTTTACCATCAACATACTCTTGTACTAGGAATAATCGACCATCTCCTTCAAAGCAAGCCAAAAACTTGGGAATTTGAGGATGTTGCAATTGATGAAGAATTTTTGCCTCTCTTTTAAATAAGTTGCGATATTGTTCTAGTCCACTCTCCCCTGTGCCTATGGGCGCAAACTCTTTGAGAACACAAGCTTCATTAAAGCGACGAGTGTCAAAGGCCAAGTAAGTTCGCCCCAATCCTCCCTGTCCCAGAAGTTTTTGGATAATATAGCGGTTATCGATTAGAGTTCCAGCAGCTATTTCTGGTTTTGTCATAGGGGACTGTGACATCTCATCGCACTCCTAGCGATTTTATTATTGATAGATTATTCAGTTTGCTGAAAGTCAGAAACTCTAGCAGATAAAAGCTTATAACATCCTTAAAATTGAGATTATCATCACTGTCAAGGCAAGGAAATACACTTTTCTACAATCTTTCGACGGTCTTGTGTAACCAAATAGACAATTTTTACCTGAGTAGTTTGATCTTACTACTCTACTCATACTTACGTATTTTAGCAGCCGTAACATAACCAGTGTCTGCGGTAATCTCTGCGACTGTTCTGGGCATCGCCTTTGGGATTCGCAGATAAACCACATTTTACCCCTAATAACTCAATTGGCACGCACTGAGCTTTGGAACAGTAAGGATATAGTGTGATATCATATTTATCCAGAAAACCTGAGTTGACTAGAGACTTGCCGAAAAAATTATTATATGTATTTCAAGTGCTGAATATGCGTTAGCGCAGCTCGTCGTAGACATCGCTCTCAAAAGTTAATCTTTTTGGGGAGCGATCGCATGAATAGACAGGTACTTTTCATTTAGAATTTAATAACCCGCAACTTGGATTAATAAGTGCGTTACGCTGTCGCGTCAACACTTATTGTTCTATTTCTCTAACCGCTAATTACAGCGATCGCATCAATTTCTACTAACACATCTTTAGGTAAGCGTGATACCTGCACACAAGCCCGCGCTGGGGCTGTATCTTCCGGAAAATATTTAGCATAAACGGCATTCACGGCTGCAAAATCATTCATATCAGCTAGAAATACAGTGGTTTTCACCACATCTTGAAAAGTCGCACCAGATGCTGTGAGAATGGCTTCAAGGTTAGCTAATACTTGCTCAGTTTGTTTTTTGACATCATCAGTGTAGACGACATCACCAAGGCGGGGATCGATGGCAATTTGTCCAGCTACGAATACAAATTGACCTGAAGCTGCGATCGCTTGATTATAAGGGCCAACTGGTGCGGGTGCGTTATCAGTATTAATTACTTTACGAGTCATAGGTATCACTTTCTCTAACGATGTTTCTTGTTTACCGATTTCCGCTTCAGAAGCGATCGGCTTATAGACTTCTCCATCTGGCATTATCGCACCAGTTAGGTCAGCATCTTTAAAGGTTGCCCCATAGATATTTGCCCCAGTTAAATTTGCCTTCTTCAGATTTGCACCATCAAGGTTTGCCATTATCAAATTTGTATCTGAAAGACAGGCTCTTTCTAGATTTGCTTCTTTTAGACAGGTGTTTTTGAGATTTGCTTGTCCCAGGTATACCCCAACTAAATCAGCCTCAGCTAGATTCATTCCTGACAAATTACATTTCTCCAAACTAACTCCCCGGAGTATGGCTTTATGGAGATTTGCACCTTGAAAATTTACTCCAGTTAGCTCTACCTGAGTAAAGTTTGCTCTAGTCAAGTCTGCTTTAGTCAGATTTGCAGCTTTCAAGTTTGCATAACTTAAGTCCGAACCGTTAAGGTCTGCCCAACTTAAATTAATTGACCCACCTTGCATCCACTTCAAATTTGTACATCTTAGGGATGCTCTAGAGAGGCTTGCTTCCCAAAGATTAGCTTTGGTCAGAGTTGCTTCACTCAAGTCTGCTCCATTTAAATTTCCTTTGTATAAATCTATCTCACTCAAATCTTTGCTTGTGAGGTCTACTCCTTGAAGATTTGTTGAATGAAATTTCCGTTGCCCTGCTGCGTATTTCTCTAAAAGTTCCTCAGCGTCCATAATGCACCTTTAAATACCACTGACACAGTATAATCACAAAAACTTTGTGTCACAGATATTCTTGTCTCCTTTTCCTTCGCGCCTCTGCGGTTCGTCCCTCTTACCCACCTCGGATGTATCCCATAATGCCGCCAGATCAGCATCTCGATCGCATTCGTATAATACTGTTACGACAGACTGCAAAACATTATTTATGAATAAACCAGGATGAATATTAAAGAACTACTGATCCAAGAAATTGAATCGTCCTCAGATGTTCTACTAGCCCAAACACTAGATTTTTTACGTTTTCTCAAGACAAAACCAGGAACCGAGGAAATATCTCTTGACCTGTCAAGGGAAAAAAATGATGATACTTCCAATCAGAAAACAAAACCGGAAATACAGGAAGCAACACCAATTATTAGAGGCTCTAAAGCAGAAGACTTACTAAAATTTGCTGGAACCTGGCAAGGGGATGATTTTGAAGAGTGCTTACAGCTTGTTTACGAAACCCGTTCCTCGGCTGAATTTTAGTGATGTACCTCCTAGATACTAACCATTGTAGCCGAATCATTTTTGGAGAAAGCAACGTCATTCGTCGGTTACAAGAACACATCGGCTTAGGCGTTGCAACTAGCGTTATCGTGCAAGGTGAACTTATTTACATGGTGCAAAAGTCTTCTCAACAAGAAGCAAATCTTCGTTTTGTCAGAACTTTTCTGCAAACCATTGACCTTTATCCCATTAGTGGAGGAGTTGCAGATGTTTACGGTAGCCTCAAAGGAGAAATTGTCGAAAATTTTGGCCCCAAAGACAAAGCAAAGCGTAGAAAATTTACAGTTCAAGATTTGGGTTTTAGTGATAACGACTTGTGGATAGCATCAACTGCTTTGCACTATAACCTTACCATCGTCTCAGGGGACAGCGATTTTCAAAGGATACAACAGGTGCAAGCCTTAGCGTTAGAATCTTGGCTTTGACTTCTCCTACCCCAACCTCGGACGTATCCCATAATGCCGATATCGCCAATAATCGCGCAAAATGCGATCGTGGTCAAAACATAAATTACCAGGCACACGCCAATACTCAAAAACTCCTACACCTTTAGCATCATCCCCAGCCACAGGTTCACCCGTCGCTGTCGCTAAAAACACAATGCTAATGGTATGCTGACGCGGATCGCGATTGGGATCAGAATACACCAGTAATTGTTCAACTAACTCTACCTGCAAACCCGTTTCTTCTTCAGCTTCCCGTCGGGCAGCCACTTCCACCGCTTCCCCATAATCTACAAAACCACCAGGAATAGCCCAACCTAAGGGTAGATTATGTCTTTCAATTAACACTATTGGCCGATGAGGTCGATCTACTAGTTCAATGATGATATCAACTGTTGGTGCAGGATTTCGGTAAGTCATAGTTATTTAGTCATTGGTCATTAGTTATTAGTCATTAGTCATTAGTCATTAGCCAAGGACAAAGGACAAATGACAAATGACAAACAAAATGAGTTTACTTGATTTACCTTGCAAATACTGTTCCGTGATAAATTCGATGCGATTGGCTTTGCCACTGCCCCTTGGGCGATGGCATAGCGTGTCCATCAGACAATTGCTCCCTTTAATAATTCAGGTTGCTTATGCCTTTTCCTAGATCCAGTGGTATTTTGCTGCATCCTACTTCCTTTCCCAGCCGATTTGGCGTTGGAGATTTAGGCTTAGAAGCCTATCGCTTCATCGATTTTCTTAAAGATACCCATCAACAATATTGGCAAGTTTTACCTTTGGGCCCCACTGGATACGGTAATTCCCCCTATATGTGCTACTCAGCAATGGCAGGAAATCCCCTGCTGATTAGCCCAGAAAAACTGCGAGATGAGGGTTTGCTATCTGAAGAAGACTTTGCTAATTTACCAGGATTTCCGGTAGAAAAGGTAGATTTCGAGCAAGTTGCGCCGATTAAGATTGGGCTGCTAAAAAAAGCCTGTGAAAAGTTTAAAGTCAATGCTACGGACATCCAAAAAAACGAGTTTGCTGTTTTTTGTGAGAGTAAAGCCTATTGGCTAGATAATTACGCCTTATTTATGGCGTTGAAAGATACCCACGAGAATGCAAGCTGGCACACATGGGAACCAGAATTTGTCAAGCGTAAACCCGAAGCTTTAGCTGAAGTCGAAGATCGGCTCAATGGAGATATTTTTTATTACAAGTTCGTCCAATTTGAGTTTTTCCGGCAGTGGTCAGACCTGAAAAGCTACGCTAATATACGTGGTATAGATATTATCGGCGATATCCCCATCTACGTATCTCACGATAGTGCCGACGTGTGGGCACATCCCGACATCTTTTGCTTAGACGAAGATACAGGAGTTGCTGCCCAAATGGCAGGAGTTCCACCAGATTACTTCAGCTCCACCGGTCAATTGTGGGGCAACCCGGTTTATAACTGGGAGGAATTACAAAAACAAGACTTTAAATGGTGGGTGCAGCGCTTTGAAGCAATGCTGGATTATGTAGATATAATTCGCATTGACCATTTCCGGGGCTTCGAGGCTTATTGGTCAGTAGCCAAAGGCGAAGAAACTGCCATAAATGGCAAATGGGTGGAAGCGCCTGGAGATGCTTTTTTTGAAGTGATTAGGCAAAAGTTGGGCAAGCTACCTGTCTTAGCAGAAGATTTGGGAGTAATTACACCAGAGGTAGAAGCACTGCGAGACAAGTATGAATTTCCTGGGATGAAGGTTTTGCAGTTTGCCTTTGGTTCTGATCCCGGTAATCCATTTTTACCCTTTAATTACCCGCGAAATGCTGTAGTTTATACCGGGACTCACGATAACGACACAACTGTAGGCTGGTTTAATTCAGCTAGCGACTACGAAAAGCAAAATCTGTTGCTTTATTTAGGTTGTATTAGTCCTGAAGGCATCCATTGGGATTTAATTCGCCTAGCTTTGAGTTCCATAGCCAACCAAGCAATTATTCCCTTGCAAGATATTTTGGGATTAGGAAACGAAGCGCGGATGAATTTTCCTAGTATTGCTGAGGGTAACTGGGGGTGGCGCTATCAAGCAGAAGCGTTGACACAAGAATTAGGCGATCGCTTAAAAGTTCTTACCAGACTAAATGGACGCGCCCCGCAAGGGCAGTGAGGAGCGGGAGAGGCAGGGAGCAGGGGGCGAAGAGGAGAATAAAATTACCTCCTTCCCCTCCGCTCCCTGCTCCCTACCCCTCTGCCTCTTGTGCCCCATATTTCAAAACTTGGGTTTTGCCGCAATCCTAACTTCTTCCTCTTTCCCTGGTTCTCCCATTTCCTTGGCTTTTTCCTGATTGACGCTCATTAAAACACCACCAGCATTATCAGTTTTCACTGTGAGTTGCTCTTGAGCTTTCCAAATTCGGTGAGTTCCCTCCGGGAGAGTACCCTCAAACTCGGTTTTGCCATCGGCTACTACCCGAATCCAAGATGATGCTTTTAAAGTGACACCAATCTGTACAACCTGTCCCTGTTGTTCGCCGCTAAGGGTGTCGCTGACAGGTTGAACTTTTAATGAATCTTTTAGTTGGGCTACTTCTGGTTTAACACCGGACTTACGTTTTATGTATGGCTGATTTTGGCTATTACTTGCTTGTAGTACCGCACTATTTAATAACTGAGATAAGCCATTTACAGAGCATACAATTAGCAATATGTAAAGAAAATAAAGGTGAATCGGACGTAGTTGATCAAGGGGTGAAGTATTCCCCATGCCTTGACGGTTCACTTGTGCAGAACTGATTGGAAAAGTGCCAGAAAATTCTACTCCATTCAAGCCTAGTGCATCGGCAAATTGCCTAATTAAACCCTGTATATAGACTGGTTCTGGCAGATCGTTTAAATTACCTTCTTCGATCGCCTGTAACAATCGCTGGGGAATTCTAGTTAATGCAACCATTTGCTCTAGAGATAATCCCTGTTCTTGACGCAATGCCCAAAGTTGAGCGCCCATTTCTGCCAACTTTTCGGCTCGTTGTTGCTCTAATGAAATTGATGGCTGGTGATTATTCTTCTTTCTTAGCCATTTCATGCCTACTGACACTCCTTAACTCCACTGAATCAATAATTAGGTTGCGTTATCTGCTCTTGCAAAAAGCGAATCTCATGATCTTTGAGGTAACGATATTTACCCTCTTCCAAAAAAGGTTCTTTTGGAGTTTGTAATTGAATTGAACCGATAGCAGTCCGATGCAGCTTGATTACTGGGTATCCTAACTGTTGAGCTATCCGGCGAATTTGGCGATTTCTTCCCTCCTGCAACACTATTTCTAAAAAGCTTTGCTCGGCACGATGTTCTATTAGCTGTACCTTAGCGGCCCTGGTTTTTCTACCGTCCAACATCACACCCTGACGCCACATTTGCAGTACTGATTCTGAAGGGTGTCCTTCTACCAAAACACGATATGTCTTGGAAATACTGTGACGGGGATGGGTTAGTCCAAATGTCAGATTTCCGTCATTAGTCAGGATTAATGCTCCTGTAGAGTCTGCATCTAAACGCCCAACTGGGTGAATACCTGAACCCTCGCGTAATTGTTTCGGTAGTAGATCCAGGACTGTTGGTCTGCGGTGAGGGTCGTAGCAAGTCGAAACCACACCTGCTGGTTTGTGTAGCAATAAATATATTAAAGCCGGACGCTGCTTTTTAGATACAGGCTTACCATCAATTGCGATCGCATCTTTTTGGGGATCAACCTTTTGACCTAAATGTGCCAATACTCCATTGATTCGCACCCGTGAGTGCCTAATCATTTCTTCGGCTTCACGGCGTGAGGCAATACCCCATTGAGCAAGAATTTTTTGTAATCGTTCCTCCATCTGGAATTACTTATTTACTGTTAACAATTAAATGATATTTGCATTTTGTAGCGACTAGGCATAAATGTTACATTTAAGACTTGTTTGATTTATCAATAGAAGGCAGGAGGCAGTGACCCTCTGCCACCTTCAATACTCATAAACAAATTCGTTAGATGCCAGAGCAAAATCCCCAAACAACAAATGCAAATAAAAGCCGCATAATTACGCAGGTACTCACAACAGCCCTAAAGCTCTGGCTGAGAGCGCAAGTAAGCCAAATATCTGAATTAGAAGTGGAGATTAAAGCGAGTGATCGCCAAATTCTTTCTGGGCGTATCCCGTCGGTATCTATTTTTGCTACTCATGCAGTTTATCAAGGTCTCTTGATTACAAAAATTCAGTTAATTGCAGAAAATATTCGCATAAACATTGGCTCGGTACTCAGGGGTAAACCCTTAAGACTGTTAGAAACAGTACCCGTGGTTGGCAATTTGATCGTAGATGAGAAGGATCTTAATGCTTCTCTCTCATCTGACTTATTATCGAATGCTTTGAGCGATTTGCTGATTAAGGTTTTACCAACATATTGCCCAAATTCACAACCAATTAATTGGCAAGAAATTATCCTTGATTACAATCAAATTATACTGCGAGGTATGAGAGTAACCAATAATAAAACAACTCCTTTGGAGATTTGTCTAAGCTCACAGTTACTCAGTGGGCATGAGTTGCAACTAGCACATATAAAAATCAAGCCCGACCAGGAGAATATATTAGAGGACAATCATCAGTACAATCTGGATCTTGGCTCAGATGTCGATATCCAAGAACTAACGCTGATCCCAGGTAAGCTAGTGTGTCGTGGGCGGATTAACGTTAATCCTTAATGACGACAAATCAAAAATTCAGAAATTGCTAAGAGCCAAATACCTGTGGCCAAGTTGTCACAACGAAAACTACAACTGCGGCGATCGCTAACAACCCTTGAATCAAATTTCCAACCAAAGAGCCGACTACAATTCCTATACCCGCTTTAACCGCCAACCCGAATTCACGCCGATAAAGATACTCACCAATAATTGCTCCTACAAGCGGGCCTAATAAAATTCCTAACAGTGGGCCACCAAAAGGCAAGGTTGGCAATAATCCCAAAAAGCCCACTACCAAACCGACAATTGCGCCAATTTGCCCCCACTTACTAGCTCCGGCTTGTTTTGCTCCCACATAGCTAGCTAAAAAATCCACTGCGACACTGAGCAGTAAAACTATAATTGTCACAATTAATGGAATCTTGATAGCTGCAAAAGAACTACTAACGATTCCCCAGGCGATAATTGCAATTAAAATTAAGCTACTACCAGGAATAGCTGGAACTACAGCACCAATGATACCCACAAACATTACAGCAAGTAATAGCCAATAAATAATTTGCATAGATAGAATTGTAAATTTCTAAATTTCCGAGTCAGTTAGTAGTATAGATTCACATCTGTGCATAAGTGTCAACTGCCTTTAAGCTGACATCAATAACATCTGTGCGCCCCTACTGCATATTGTATCTGGCAGAGATGACGACAAATACTTAGATTTGAAGCTGAACCAAATATGATTTTCTAGTTCAATCTGGTAAAATCTCTCTGCGATCGCTCTTGGCTCGTCTTGGTAACTGTGGGGACTAATTCAAAAAACTGAACAGCAAGCGCCTTACCGAAACCCCTAACCATAGGCGTAATGAAAACACAAGCCATTCATACTGATACCAATTTTAAAAATGATTGCGACGAATGGATCGCCAAAAAGAAAGCTTATTGATTAACTATTTCACAATCAAAAATCTAAAATTCAAAATCCAAAATGGTATGAGTAAGTGAACTTCCTAAACACTTCAAGATAAAGCTCAAAACCTATGACGAGAAAAATTTTAACTGGATTGAATTCAGCAGCCTACGAACACCCTTTTGATCGCAAAGCCTTAGCTTCTTTGCAAAATATGCCCGGCGTTTCTCTACTACTCAAAAAAATTAACGAATACGGCATCGAGCGCCTACTCAGGCTGCAAAGCCTTGGTAGTGAAATCAGAATTTCATCCCGTAATTTTCCCCAATTGCATCAGGCATTTGTAGAAACCTGTCAAATTCTTGATGTTGCTCCACTTCCTGAATTGTATCTGTTTCGGGGTACAGGTCATATTGAAACCTACATTGTTGGCGTAGAAAAACCCGTGGTGGGTATAAATTTAGATGCAATGGAGTGGCTTGGTGCAGATGAGTTGCTTTACGTTTTTGGGCAGGAAATCGATCGCATCAAGAGTCAGCAGATGGTTTATCACCAAATGGCAGTTGTAATGCCAACTTTGAAAAATTTGTTAAACAGTACCACACTGGGGGTTGGTGGCTTGGTAGCTAGTGGTATGGAACGGGCTTTGTATAATTGGCGGATGATGGCTAGGTTCACTGCTGATCGAGCTGCAATGCTTGCTTGCCAGGATATTGACGTAGCAACCACTACACTAATGAAACTCGCGGGTTTGCCAGATGAGTACTTGACTACTGCTGTAATCGAAGATTTCCTTGCCCAAGCCCGTGAGTTTGCATCCAATAACTTTGATAGTGCTGATCAGCTAATCAAAATATTAAGCCATACAGAACCCGGACTTTCTTGGGTGGTTATGCGGGCTGGCGAGTTATTGAAATGGGTTGATTCAGGAGAATATGAGAATGTAATCCAACAGAAAAACTTAGAGACACCGGAAGAAGCTCAAGAAAAAGAAGGAACAACTGAGGAAGAAAAAGAAGGGTGGAATTTTTTAACTTCTTGGTGACCAAAGAGGCAGGGGAGCAGGGAGCAGGGAGCAGGGAGCAGGGAGCAGGGAGCAGGGAGCAGGGAGCAGGGAGCAGGGGAGAAAAATTCGCTCATTTCCCCTGCCATCCGGGTTTCAGAGCAACTAAATTTATTTATGCCCAAAAGTAAAAATATTTATTTCGATAGCGCAGCGTATACCCTTCTCTACGAGAGGCTGCGCCAACGGGATGCTTCGCTTAGAGCGAGTCAGACGCTCCTGCCGTCGCTACCGCTACGCTATCGAGCGTCGACGACGCGTAACGCGTTCGCATGATTGCGTCTCGTAGATAGAAATAATGCGTCCTCAGTTCAGCAGCCCTACATTTATGTATGGGGTTCTCCCCCTGCCCCCCGCCCCCTGCTCCTTGTCCTCTTCTTTGACTGAACCTGACTTCTAAAATTACCTAAAAACCTAAGTATTAAGAGTAACAGCTAATTTATCAGCAATTCCAGCAATCCAGTTTTCATCTTGTTTGGTGTAGCTACGAGGAGCATTCGCCCCTAAAATTAGCGCACCTTGGTTGCCAATAGGTTGACAAATTACACCTTGAGTATTTTCTGGTAAATAATCAAATTCAAGTCTACCTGGATATATTTTTAGAGCAACTAAATAAATCGGTTTTTGTTTTTCGAGTACCTGTTTTAAGATTACTCCTGGTACAACCTCAGATTTAGTACCCAAAATACCGCGACGCAACAAAACTTTACCTTGATAAAAAACCACTAGCGATCGCGTTACTGTATTAGTCAACAATAAATGAGATGCCCAGGCTAGCTCTGTTTTCACGGCTTCAGGTAAATCTGCTGCTAGTACAAAACCTTCTTCTCCAACTAGTTCTACAGTATCAGGCGATCGCGGCTGAACTTGCTGCCAAATTAAACCCGTCAAAATTAACACCGCACTCAAAATCACACTCAGCACATCAACACGCGATTGAGACTGGGTTAATTCCGGTGTTAATAAACGGTTAATCAGCAAAAGTACAGCGCCTAGCCCACCCACGACAATGGGTAGACGCCGCAAAACTCGATTAGGATCAGTCATTAGTCATTCATTTAGTCATTAGTCACTCGGAATAGGGAATAGGAAATAGGGCATTGGGCATTGATTATTTGCCTAGTCTCCCTCATCCTCCCCTGCCCCCTGCCCCCTGCCTCATCTCCTTACTCCTCCCCTGGTTCAATAATTCGCTGGAAAAGATAACCAGTACCTCGTGCTGTAAGAATCAATTCTGGGTTGCTAGGATCATCTTCTAACTTTGCCCGCAAACGAGATATATGCACATCCACAACGCGGGTATCAACATGGCGTTCTGGTGTATAACCCCAAACCTCCTGCAAAATTTCCGAACGAGAAAAAGGTTCTCCAGAGCGACTAACTACCAACTCTAACAAGCTGAACTCCATACCAGTCAATCGAATCCGCTCATCACCTTTGTAGACTTGTCGCTTATTCGTATCGATTTTAATGTTAGCGACATGGATTACCCCAGAACTGGGAATGCCAGATCCACCGGTTTTGTCTACCCGCCGCAACACCGAGCGAATTCGAGCTTCTAGCTCTTTGGGGGAAAATGGTTTAACTACATAGTCATCAGCACCCAATTCTAGACCGGTGATGCGATCGGCTACATCCCCCAAGGCTGTTAGCATAATAATGGGGACATCTGATTCTTTTCGTAATTCTTGACATACACCATAACCGTCTAGCTTTGGCATCATTACATCCAAAACTACGAGGTCAGGATCAGTTTTGCGAAAAATATCTAATGCTTCTTCCCCGTCGCCAGCCGTCACTACATCGTAGCCAATCATGGAAAGGCGCGTTTCCAAAATCCGGCGAATGCTGGCTTCGTCGTCTACCACCAAGATTTTTTCTTTATGGCTTTCCAAGTTTTTCAATGCTCCTTCACTAAAAATTTACATGATTAATTTTTAATACCATAATATTAAGATATCATTCCATCAATTCATTTGGAAAAAGCTCTAAATACTACTATTATTAGATTTTAGTTTTTTTCAAGAATTAAGTAAATATTAAGATTATTTAATAAGATTTAATAATGGCAAAGCCAAAAACCTTTTTCGTTTGTAACGAATGTGGAACAGAATCGCCCCAGTGGTTTGGTAAGTGTCCGGGTTGCGGTACTTACAACTCTCTAGAAGAACAAATTTCTATTCAATCCTCAGTAGATGTACCCACCCGTGGGGGAGTGGGTAGTTGGCAATCAACTCCAAACAATGGCAAATCTCATGCTAAACCAGCTAAAGCACGATCCTCGTTAACATTTGATCAAATTACTGATCGCCAAATCGCCCGATGGGAGTCTGGTTATGAAGAATTAGATCGGGTGCTTGGAGGTGGGGTTGTCCCAGGTTCTATGGTCTTGATTGGTGGTGACCCGGGTATTGGGAAATCAACTTTATTGTTGCAAGTATCAAATCAATTAGCACAGAAATATCGCATTCTTTACGTAACTGGTGAAGAATCAGGACAGCAGGTAAAATTACGAGCTTCTCGTTTGGGAGTATCAAAAAGCGTAAATCTGGTTAATGAGGAGAAGGTAAAAGTAGTAGATACGACCGTAGTAGTAGATGCTACACTTCCTATAGACCCTGACAGCATAGGTGCAGATTTATATGTACTGCCAGAAACAGATTTAGAAGAAATTTTACGAGAAATAGACTCTCTAAAGCCAAACGTGGCGGTGATTGATAGTATCCAAACGGTGTTTTTTCCGGCGCTGACTTCTGCACCAGGTTCAGTGGCTCAGGTACGGGAGTGTACAGCAGCATTGATGAAAGTGGCGAAGCACGAAGATGTCACTATGCTCATTGTGGGGCACGTTACCAAAGAAGGAGCGATCGCAGGGCCAAAAGTCTTAGAACATTTAGTGGATACGGTATTGTACTTTGAAGGCGATCGCTTTGCCTCCCATCGATTATTACGGACAGTCAAAAACCGTTTTGGCGCAACTCACGAAATCGGCATCTTTGAAATGGTGGCAGATGGGCTGCGAGAAGTCTCCAATCCCTCAGAGCTATTTTTAGGCAACCGTGACGATCCCGCTCCTGGTACTGCCATTGTCGTGGCTTGCGAAGGTACTCGCCCGATAGTTGTTGAGTTGCAAGCTCTTGTAAGTCCTACCAGCTACCCTTCACCCCGTCGTGCTGGTACTGGCGTAGATTATAACCGCTTAGTGCAAATTCTCGCCGTTTTAGAAAAACGGGTGGGAATCCCCATGTCAAAATTAGATTCCTACGTTGCTTCTGCGGGTGGGTTGAACGTAGAAGAACCTGCGGTAGATTTAGGAATTGCGATCGCAATCGTTGCCAGTTTCCGCGATCGCATAGTTGATCCGGGTACAGTATTAATCGGTGAAGTTGGGTTAGGTGGACAAGTGCGATCGGTTTCCCAAATGGAACTGCGGTTGAAAGAAGCTGCTAAGTTGGGATTTAAAAGAGCGATCGTGCCGAAAGGGACAAAATTCCCAGACTTAAATATTGAAATATTGCCAGTATCTAAAGTAATAGATGCGATTATCGCCGCCATCCCCCATCAGGAACTGACAGCCGACGATTTAGAACCCGATGAAGATGATTAACTCATAGCCCTTTTTTAAAAGCCGTTGGGGGAGCTAAAACAGTCAAACATTAGGGTAAAATCCGCGACTTTAACACCACACCAAAGGCCAACCCACGATGACAGCCCTCACTCAAGACTACCAAATCACTTGGGAAAAACTACCCGATGATTACAAACTGCCAAATGATCCAGTGGACAACATCAACCAACCAGCCTTGGCTAATGCACTCACAGAAAGCCTACAATTAGCCGGAAAAGTTTCAGCTAACACCCTAATAACAAGCAATTACGGTATTTGTGCCACTCTCAACAACAGAATGGTTATTAAAGCCCCTGATTGGGCTTTTATTCCCAAAATTAACGTTAATAGGGAAGAAGTAATACGTAGTTATACCCCTCAATTACAGGGTGACATTCCCGTAATTGTAATGGAATTTGTTTCCGATACAGAGGAGACAGAGTATTCTGTCAAAGCGACATATCCCCCAGGAAAATGGTTTTTCTACGAGCGTATCCTAAAAGTACCAAACTACATCATCTTTGAACCAGATAACGGCAGTATCGAGATGTATCAGTTACACACCACAGAACAGTACATTTTGCAAGAGCCTGATGAAAATCAACGTTACTGGATAGCGGACATAAATCTTTACCTTGGAGTGTGGCAGGGTACACGTGAAAACCGCACAGGTAAATGGTTGCGGTGGTGGGATGAACAAGGAAACCTACTGCTTTGGGGTGGAGAATTAGCCGAACAAGAACGACAACGCGCTGAACAAGAACACCAACGCGCCGAACGACTAGCAGCACAATTGCGAACGGCAGGAATTGAACCAGAGGTGTGATATCATGTCCGCTTAAAGATTTATCATGAAGACCACAGAGAGCAGGCAGAAAAAGGACTTTCTGGTTTTTGCACAGATGTTGGAATCTTCGCTATCCGTTTTTTTGGTCAGAATACCCAATTGAATTCTGACTCCTGACTCCTGCCTTAATCAATATCCTCATTCCATAAAATATTAAGCGATCGCTTCTACTAGTTTGCCTTTGTCATGACAAATCGTAGGCGATCGCTTAATTCAAAACTCTTGCAAATACTTGGCAAAAGTCTAACGCCGAGTATTAATGGAACACACTTGAGAAGATATTATTAAGCTTTCTCATTGAAATGTCAAGATTTTATGAATTACTGCTCCAAAGTTTGCCATTAGATATCGTAATTTCCCTTAAATTCTCAGGCTGTGCTGATACACTCTTGCCACCAAAATGCTTATCCATCAACGCCGGGACAAGTCCTGCTTGAATTCGACTATGACGCGTTTTATCTGGCATAACTAGGTTTGGCCCAGCTTTACAATTCTTCATACAACCAGTGCCCTTGATTGTAACTTGGTCTTCTAAACCGCGATCGCTTAAAGCCGCCTCCAACGCCTGACAAAGTGCTTTACCACCGCGTTTCATGCAATCAGACTTTTGGCACACTAAAATCGTAGCTTTAGTTTTAGCTGGTTTTACCTTGACATTATCAATAGATGGGGGTTCTTGCACTGGGGTGGCCGTCTGAATCACCATCTCAGAACGCGCCGCCATCACACGTTCAGCCTTCAGTGTAACTTTGTCTTTTTTTATATCGTATTCTTTATAACCAACAACTTGCAGCCAAGTACCTGGCGGTAAGCGCAAGTCAAAAGCAGCCCGTAAATGTTTAGCTAATTTAATATAAGACTCACCCTCATGAGTCCCCAGCATTAAGCCTTTAAGCTTATAGCCATCTTTAATAACAAAATCTATAAATCTGCCCTCAAGGCAAAACTGCGATACTTCCGTACTGTGAGATGCACCCATTTTTTGACCTCCTTTTAACTAAGTACAAACTATCAAGCGAGATATTCTCAGCAACAGCTAAAAATTAGAACTGTTCATCGCGATTTTTCCAACAGCACTCAAGAGTCCAAATCTGGTCTTGACGGGAGGCTGTTAATCGCCGTATCACACTCCAAAGTTGAACAGCTGTCATAGGAGAGCCAATTTCAACTTTCAATGGCTGGTTAGCCGCACAACTACAGGGAATGTCTAACTCCTTTAGGCGTTGATAGACTTGCCAGCGGTCTGTCCAATTCACCTCTACAAGGTGGTTGCTTTTTATTTCTGAACTAAACGATTTCAAGCGAATTGTCCTCAAAGTGCAACAAACTTGCAGTAATTACCGCGATTTAACTCCCTGGCTTTTGAAAGTCTTAGGAGTTAGCCTCTTAAAACCAGCATACCTTAAGTGCAAACAATTCTCAGTAACTTTGGAAAAAAAATAAAATTTTTGTAGCTATCCCATATTGAGAGGGGAACAAAAAGGACAAAGTAAAAATTTCTCTCCCTGTCTCTGTTGAGAAATATGCACATTTAAGCTCTGATGTCAACATTAATGAGAAATTTATGCAATTTCATGGCACACCCATCAAGTTGCAAATAATAAACTTGATATTTTTAGTAAGCAAAAATACAAAATATTGACATGGCGGATTGGCTTGCTCTTATTATTAAAATGTTAATATGTTAAGAATAAGCAGTTAAAATCTATAACTGTTAAAAAGAGAGGAACGCAATGTCTGAAACGCAAACTTTGTTACGGAATTTTGGTAATGTATATGACAACCCTGTGTTGTTGGATCACAGCGTAACTGCTCCAGTGACAGAAGGATTTAACGTTGTATTAGCTAGTTTCCAGGCACTATACTTGCAGTACCAAAAGCATCATTTTGTAGTTGAAGGCTCAGAATTCTACTCTCTGCATGAGTTTTTTAACGAAAGCTACAACCAAGTACAAGACCACGTTCATGAAATTGGAGAACGTTTGGATGGACTGGGTGGTGTGCCAGTAGCGACCTTCAGCAAGTTAGCAGAATTAACCTGTTTTGAGCAAGAATCCGAAGGTGTATATTCCTCTCGCCAAATGGTGGAAAATGACCTAGCTGCCGAACAAGCAATTATTGGCGTAATTCGTCGTCAAGCTGCTCAGGCAGAGAGTTTAGGCGACCGGGGTACACGCTATCTGTACGAAAAGATTTTGTTGAAAACTGAGGAACGTGCATATCATTTATCTCACTTCCTCGCTAAAGACAGCTTAACTTTAGGGTTTGTCCAAGCTGCTCAAAGCTAAAACTCTCATAATCTAGATTTGTCTACCTAGACTGAAAGAAAAAGTTAGCAGCACTAACTCTTAAAATATTATAAAAAATGGCAGAGGATGATATGCGTATCTCTCTGCCATTTTTAATTTAAGTAAACATATTTACATAATATTTAACGTTGAAAATATTTGGCAATAAGCTAATTAAGATAGATTCTTAGATAAAAATCTATCGTGTGCTAAATAAGCAGACAGATATAGTCCAAAATAAATCATCATTTGTTGTAAGCTGTCATCAGCTTAAATAGTAAAAATTTGCAAAAGCTTTATAAATTTGAGTATCACAATTAAATAAAATTAGAAATACAAAATAGTCAACGGTAGTTAAGAGTTAAAAATTATTATTCTTTTCCTGCTCCCCCTACTCTTTACTCCCCTTTGCCATCAAACCTAGAAAACTTAATAATAAAAAGCACGACAGGGTGTAAAGACCCTTAAAATAATCAAGATTTGTATTCTCGTACTCCAAGGCAACTACTATGCCCCGCCGTGATGACCTCCGGAAGATTCTACTGTTAGGCTCTGGCCCAATTGTGATCGGACAAGCCTCTGAGTTTGACTACTCTGGCACTCAAGCCTGCAAAGCGCTGCGAGAAGAAGGCTATGAAGTGGTTTTGGTCAACTCCAACCCTGCAACGATTATGACCGACCCGGAAACGGCTGATCGCACTTACATTGAGCCGTTAACTCCGGAATTGGTCGAAAAAGTAATTGAAAAGGAACGCCCTGATGCTCTCCTACCAACGATGGGAGGACAAACCGCCCTCAACATTGCCGTTACTTTAGCCAAAAATGGGGTGTTGGAAAAGTACGGCGTTGAATTAATCGGCGCTAAACTCCCAGCCATTGAAAAAGCCGAAGATCGAAAACTTTTTGGTGAAGCAATGGCAAGGATAGGAGTAGCTGTGTGTCCCAGTGGCACAGCCGAATCTTTAGAAGAAGCCAAAGCTGTTGCCCGCCAAATTGGTACTTATCCCCTAATTATTCGTCCAGCTTTCACAATGGGTGGAAGTGGCGGCGGTATTGCCTACAACCAAGAAGAATTTGAAGAAATGGCACAGGTGGGTATAGATGCCAGCCCCGTTTCGCAAATTCTCATTGACCAGTCTTTACTCGGCTGGAAAGAATATGAACTCGAAGTGATGCGTGACTTGGCAGATAACGTGGTGATTATCTGCTCCATCGAAAACCTTGACCCTATGGGCATCCACACCGGAGACTCAATTACGGTCGCTCCCGCGCAAACGCTTACTGATAAAGAATATCAAAGGCTGCGGGATATGGCAATCAAAATCATCCGCGAGATCGGTGTAGAAACTGGCGGTTCTAATATCCAGTTTGCTGTCAATCCGGTTAATGGAGATGTGGTTGTAATTGAGATGAACCCCCGCGTTTCCCGTAGTTCGGCTTTGTCTTCCAAAGCTACGGGTTTCCCTATCGCCAAAATGGCAGCAAAATTGGCTGTGGGCTACACCTTGGATGAAATTAAAAATGACATCACCAAGAAAACTCCCGCGTCCTTTGAGCCGACAATTGACTATGTAGTGACAAAAATTCCTCGCTTCGCCTTTGAGAAGTTTCCTGGTTCCGACCCAGTGCTAACAACTCAAATGAAGTCCGTCGGGGAAGCAATGGCAATTGGGCGCACATTCAACGAATCCTTCCAAAAGGCGTTGCGATCGCTCGAAACCGGACGCGCTGGTTGGGGTTGCGACAAAGCCGAAAAATTACCCAGTGGTGAACAAATCCGCGCCCAACTGCGGACACCTAACCCTGATCGCATTTTCTCCGTGCGCCATGCCTTGCAACTAGGGATTAGTGCTGAGGAAATCTATGAACTGACTGGTATTGACCCGTGGTTTCTAGATAAATTTCAGCAACTATTAGATGTTGAGAAATTCCTGAAGCGGACACCTTTGCAGCAATTGACAAAAGAGCAATTTTATGAAGTGAAGCGGGACGGATATAGCGATCGCCAAATTGCTTATGCCACCAAAACTACCGAAGATGAAGTTCGTGCTTACCGCAAGTCACTAGGGATTATCCCAGTTTATAAAACCGTAGATACCTGCGCTGCTGAGTTTGAAGCGTTTACCCCCTACTACTATTCTACCTACGAAGAAGAAACAGAGGTAATGCCCGCAACCAAGCCAAAAGTATTGATTTTGGGTGGTGGTCCCAACCGCATTGGACAGGGAATTGAGTTTGATTATTGTTGTTGTCACGCCGCTTATGCTTTGAAGAAAGCGGGGTATGAGACGATTATGGTCAACTCTAACCCAGAGACAGTTTCGACAGACTACGATACCAGCGATCGCCTTTACTTTGAGCCTTTAACAAAAGAAGATGTTATTAACATCATCGAAACTGAAAATCCAGTGGGTGTAATAATTCAGTTTGGCGGACAAACACCGCTAAAGTTGGCTATCCCGTTACAAGAGTTTCTCAGCAATGATACATCGGGACTCCTGACCAAAATTTGGGGTACATCGCCAGATTCCATCGACATGGCAGAAAACCGAGAGCGGTTTGAAAAGATTCTTCAACAGTTGAATATCTCCCAACCGCCTAATGGTGTTGCGCGGAGTTACGAAGATGCGCTGATTGTCGCCAAACGCATTGGCTATCCGGTGGTAGTGCGTCCCAGCTATGTGTTGGGGGGACGGGCGATGGAAATCGTTTATTCCGATGCTGAGTTGGAACGCTACATGACCTTTGCGGTACTAGTGGAACCAGAACATCCGATTTTGATTGATAAGTTTTTGGAAAACGCAATTGAAGTTGATGTAGATGCGATCGCCGATCATACCGGACGGGTAGTGATTGGCGGCATCATGGAACACATCGAGCAAGCGGGGATTCACTCAGGAGATTCCGCTTGTTCCTTACCTTCCATTTCCCTATCACCAGCAGTTCTCAATCAAATTCGCACATGGACAGTGCAGCTAGCGCAAGCGCTGTCAGTCGTGGGGTTGATGAATATTCAATTTGCCGTTGTCGGCGCAAGCAGTTATTCTCCCCAAGTTTACATTCTAGAAGCCAACCCCCGTGCCTCGCGTACAGTGCCTTTTGTTTCTAAAGCAACTGGCGTACAGTTAGCGAAACTAGCATCCTTAATTATGTCAGGTAAAACCTTAGAGGAGCTAGGCTTCACCGAGGAAGTCATTCCCAAACATATTGCTGTAAAAGAAGCTGTATTACCCTTTAATAAATTCTCTGGAACTGATACAATATTGGGCCCAGAAATGCGCTCTACTGGTGAGGTGATGGGGATTGACAGTGACTTTGGCCGGGCCTTTGCCAAAGCAGAAATGGGTGCTGGGGAGCGTTTACCACTGAGTGGAACTGTATTTGTATCAATGAGCGATCGCGATAAAGCTGCCGCCGGTTCTGTGGTGAAGGAGTTTATCGATTTGGGCTTTACAGTGATGGCTACCCTTGGTACACGCCGAGTTCTTCTCGAACAGGGGTTAGATATTGAATTAGTGTTAAAACTCCATGAAGGCCGTCCCCACGTGCTAGATGCAATCAAAAATCAGAAAATCCAACTTATTATCAACACACCTTCAGGGGAAGAAGCCCATACTGATGCTAGGTTAATCCGCCGCACAGCTTTAGGTTACAAAATTCCCATCATTACCACCATCGCCGGCGCGAAAGCTACCGTCGCCGCCATCCGTTCTTTACAAAATACGACTTTAGACGTAAAAACCATTCAAGAGTACTGTCCGATGGCGAAGGAGTAGGGACTGGGCACTGGGGAGTAGGGAAGGCAGGGGAAGTAGGGAGAGATGAGGGAAATGAGGGAGATGAGGGGGACAATAGCTGAGAACTTGAAACAAGTCTTTCCCCTTGTCCCTAATTCTCCTTGTCCCCAAGTCCTCTTGCCCATGCCCAATGCCCCATTCCTAGCAAAAATTAAGTAATTGTTATAAGAGAATGACTATAGTTCTCATTAGAGATATTTTAACAAATATGAGGAAGCTTATGTTAACCAGATAATTTCTTAAATTGGCTTCTAGTCAGCCTTAAGAGAGAGGGCGATATTCCATGAACTGGAACAACCAGAAAATTTAATGTCGCTATATAGCCAAAAGATTCTCATAAATGTTACAATTGTTAATAAGGTTCCAATAAAAGAATGTTTAAGAAGCTACCTTTTATCTAACTGTAGATACTTGTGAAAAATAGAAAATAGCTGTAACTTTTAGCAGTTAAGAAGCCTAAATTTGATTATTATGAGCAGCCGAGATTCTCGGGCGCGTAAGTTGTAAACCATAGCACAGGTTCCCAGTCTGACTGGGTAGCACCCTAACAAAGCATCTATCCTTTAATGACCCTACCGCCAAACCCATCATTACCAAAGAGTAGCGCCATGAAGACCGCTCAGACAGCCACAGACCTCGTGCGGACTTACCTGCGTGAGATTGGCCGTGTGCCACTCTTAACCCACGAGGAAGAGATTTTCTATGGTAAACAAGTGCAACGTTCTTGTACTTTGCACGAATCAAGAGAATCTCTTGCCATGCAGTTAGATCGTCAACCGACTCTCGAAGAGTGGGCTGAAGCGACAAAGTTAGAACCAGCAGAGTTGAACGAAGCGATCGCTGATGGTGAGATTGCCAAGCGTAAGATGGTAGAAGCCAATTTGCGGCTGGTAGTTTCCGTTGCCAAAAAATACATAAAGCGCAACGTCGATTTACTGGACTTGATCCAAGAAGGTAGTATTGGTATGCAACGGGGCGTAGAAAAGTTTGACCCTACCAAAGGGTATAGATTTTCTACCTATGCCTATTGGTGGATTCGGCAAGCTATTACTCGTGCTATAGCGGAAAAAGCCCGCACTATTCGGCTGCCCATACATATCACTGAAAAATTAAATAAAATTAAAAAGGCACAGCGCCAATTGTCTCAAAAGTTGGGACGTGCCCCTACAGCTGGTGAGCTAGCTGAAGAATTAGAATTAACCCCCAAACAGGTGCGAGAGTATCTAGAAAAGGCGCGTTTGCCCCTTTCCTTAGATTTGCGGCTAGGTGATAATTACGACACCGAACTCGGAGAAATGCTGGAAGATCCAGGAGCATCTCCAGAAGAGTTTGTGATGCAATCTTCCTTATCTTATGACCTAGATCGCCTGATGGGTGATCTCACGCCACAACAGAAAGAAGTGATCACGCTGCGCTTTGGCTTAACTGATGGGCAAGCTCTGACGCTGGCTAGAATTGGTGAAATTCTGAACATTAGCCGAGAACGAGTCCGGCAAATTGAGCGGGAAGCCTTAACCAAACTTCGCAAGTCTAAAGCCAACATGGGTGAATATTTGGCAAGTTAGGGGAAAGTTGGGAGTTAGAAGTTAAGAGTTAGGAGTTAGGAGTGAGGAGTTTTTAATTAACTTTTCACTCCTTATTTTATTCATTGGGGTGAGAAAATACGCTGACTTTGGTACGGTTACGCCTACTTACACTCCTAAGCTAGGCTGTTACATTAGTTGACAGGAAGACAAAAGAGCTAGCTAAGTCAAATCCAAAATAGACATTTAATATTCAAATCACAAGCGCCGCAGCTAGCAGTGGTAGTTAAGGAGCTAAAAAATGAATAACCAATCCAATCATGTCTCAGAATTTTTCAATAGTGAATCAGAAACTAGCGATTTACTATGGCAGTACGTTAAATCCTTGAGTCCAGAAACAGTTACCCAACTATCTAAACCTGCGTCTGCCGAAGTCTTTCAAGTCATGGAACGGAATATTACAGGACTATTGGGTAATCTACCTTCAGAACACTTTGGCGTTACTGTTACCACCAGTCGAGAAAGTCTGGGTCGGCTTCTCGCTTCTGCTATGATTAGTGGTTATTTCTTGCGTAACGCTGAACAGAGAATGGATTTTGAAATGGCTCTCCAAGGATCTGAAGCCGCCAGCAGCGATATTGACTAGAAATGTAAAATTTAGGGAATTAAATATTTTTCTTGGGCTAATAGGTAGTCACAGTCACCGTGATAGTAATTAAGCATAAACCTCTGCGGAATCCTCGCCCCTAGTTTCCAACGATCACCTCGACTTCGCTCAGGGTAAAGACTGAACAAAGCCGAAGGGTCAAATATCAGCTAAATTTTTTAAAATATCCAAAACAGTGATGAATTGAGGTTAAAATTAGAACTCAGCAGAGTTAGTCTGCCGAGTTTTTTTATGAATTTATGAGTGAAACCAGTTATTTTCCGCCCCATAAAATTATTGGTGTTGCAGTAATTTGGAACGACCAAAAGCAAATTTTAATTGATCGTCGTCGTCCAGAAGGAGCAATGGGTGGTTTGTGGGAATTTCCTGGTGGGAAAATTGAGCCTGGTGAAACTATGCAAGAGTGTATTCAACGGGAAATTTCGGAAGAATTGGGAATAGTAATTGAAGTGAGAGAGCATCTAATTACTATTGACCACACATATACAGACTTGCGCGTTACGCTCACAGTACATCACTGCCACCATGTTAGAGGTGTTCCCCAACCTTTGGAATCTGATGAAATTCGCTGGGTAACCTTGGAAGAACTGGAGCAGTTTAATTTTCCTAAAGCAAATATTCAAATTATTGCTGCTTTAAAGGCGACTGGGAATTAGGGAGTGGGGAGTGGGGGAGGCAGCAGAATAAGAACTAAGCTGTTAAGCATACAAGTAAGCAAGCATATAAGAAAGCACATTGAGATCGCAGGGGGGCAGGGAGCAAGGGAGAGGGTTTGCAGGTTTTATTACCATGAAAATGGTGCAATTTAAATGACGATTAGCTTACTGATTACTTAGCCATGCCCAATGCCCCATGCCCTATGCCCAATGCTCAATACCGTAACAATCTATTAATTGCATCAGGTTGAGTCCCGCAATTTTCTACAATAGGCCAAAGACTTTGATTAAAGGTGTCAATAATATAAATGCCTAAAACCGTTGCCGATGTAATGAGCCGCGATCCAATTGTCGTTCGGGCAGAAACTCCACTGAATGAAGCTATCCAAATTCTTGCAGAACGCCACATTAGTGGACTACCTGTTGTGGATGATGTCGGTAAATTGCTGGGCATTATCTCAGAAACCGATTTGATGTGGCAAGAAACTGGGGTTACTCCACCTGCATATATCATGTTTCTTGATAGCGTTATCTATTTAAAAAATCCTGCTACATACGAACGTGACTTGCACAAGGCACTAGGGCAAACCGTTGGGGAGGTGATGAGTAAAAACCCGATCACTATTTCCCCAGATAAAACTTTAAGGGAAGCCGCTACAATCATGCACGATCGCAGCGTTCACCGCTTGCCAGTACTTGACAGCACGGATCAAGTAATTGGTATCCTGACTCGTGGTGATATTATTCGGGCAATGGCAGCAAGTCAAGATTAGTAAGTTGTCATTAGTCATTGGTCATTAGTCAAGAGTTGTATGACACTTGGCTGTTGTGTTGACTTTTGACTCTTTTTTTACACCTTTGAAAATCAAGGATAACTAAATGAGTATTACTTCGGAGTCTGTTAAGCAATTGCTAAGTTCTGAGAATTTAGGCGATCGCTTACGTGCAGTAAATCAAATCCGCCAATTAGAACCTGCGATCGGCTTTGAATTAATTCAAAGTGCTATTGGCGATAGCAATTCCCGTGTCCGTTACTCGGCGGTGAGCCAAATGGATACACTTGGAACACAAGATTTACAGTTATCCTTGAATATCTTGCGCGATCGCTTACTTCATGACTCCGAAGTAGATGTACAAGCAGCAGCAGCAGATTGCTTAGGCGCTCTGAAGTTACATGAAGCTTTTGAAGACTTGGAACACCTTTACCATACAACTACTGAATGGCTAATCCAATTCAGTATCATCGCCACATTAGGAGAGTTAGGCGATCCACGAGCCTTTGAACTACTCAAAGAGGCACTCTCATCAGAGAACGAATTAGTCCAAACTGCTGCTATTAGTTCTTTGGGTGACTTGGGAGATTTACAAGCAGTTCCTCTGTTGGCTCCCTATGCTACCAATCCAGATTGGCAAATTCGTTATAGAGTTGTACAAGCTTTGGCTCGTTTGGGTGGTGCGGAAGCCAAATCTATATTAGAAACTTTGGTTGATGATGAAGTAGAAGCGATCGCAACTGAAGCGAAACAATCTTTGCAGTCAGTCTGAGTTCGTCTTTCTAGGAATAGTTAACCTGATTTTTCCACAGAATTACCGAAACTGGAAAAGTCGTTTTCAATAAAGTTATTTCTTGGAAATAATTAAAGGTTCGCAGTAATCCTAAATTACTACGAACCCAAAACCTATAACACTTCATTGAAAACCGATATAATTGGATAGATTTTGTACAGGGTGGTAGTCTTTACAATTGTTCTACCACCTTTTTTCTCAGCAATTTATCTGCTGGATATTTTTCATTAATTAGCCAGAGTTTTGCGACGGCGAGACATAGCCATGACTGCACCTACTGCACCCAAGCCTAGTAATGTAGTCGGTTCAGGAACTGATTGAGCATTTACGATAAAAGTATAGAAACCAGGGCTGTAAGGAATATTCTGCTTTTGTGCGTTAATAGTTCCATTGCCTATAGCGTTTACGCCATTGTAAAAAGTTCCTGAAATTGAAAAGGTATCTATGCTTGTGGTAGTCACCCCAGTAGAAGAGTCCAGATCTCTTCTTCTAGTAATGTTACCTATATTAGTCGCCTTAAACTTAATTTGGTTAACGCTATTACTAAAAGTAAAGAATGGGTCGGTTATTGAAGCTAATACTGCTTTATATGAAGCTGATGTGTTTCCAGAGGTAGTGGATATGTCATTAAGTTTTTCTAAGAGGAGGCTGTAAGGGTTACCGCTACCTACGGTAACACTAGTAGTATTATCAAATATACCACTGTCGTCTAAAACAAAGAGAGCAGGATTAGTGAACTTGAGTTTTTCACTATTTGGGTTATCTACTAATTCGTTCTCAAAATTCAAAAGCCCGGTGAAAGAGGCACTTCCAATAATAGCTGCTTGAGCTGAACCAGCAGAGGCAAACATTCCAGAAGTAGCTAATGGGATTGCAAAAGTAGCTGCTAGAGTAGCATTTATTAATTTAGATTTTAAACTAATCATTGTTGTTTGAGGCTCCTAGTAATAACTTTAAATCAGAGCAATTGCTTTACTTTTAATCTCAGTAATTTATTTAAAATACTGTCAGTGAAAGCGAAAGTTGCGTGATGTATTTCTTATCTCCATAAAATCACATAGATTTAGAGCCTGCAATATTTACTGAGTGGTCTTCATTACATCTTTAATGACTTAGCCATCTTCATAAAATTTTAATTACTTGTATAACTTGTCTTCGTATATTTTTCATTCCATAGTGTTGAAATTGTTCGTAATAGCTTTGAATCTAATCAGATTTACTTCAGTTTTTTTACTAACCACAGAGGCGCAGAGAACACAGAGAGAAAGAAGAAATAAATCAAAAATTAAGAACCCCACCCCGCCAAAGCTACGCTTTGTCTCCCCTCCCCGCAAGCGAGGAGAGGTTGGGTATGGGGTGTTAGGGACTGTTGCAAGAGGTCTTTAAGTTTAAGAGGCTGTTTGAAAAGTCAAAGAAATGGTAAAAAAGCTCTCTCAGTATACGCTGTGAATATATAGTAGACAGCACTGAGAGAGCAACATGAGTAAAGCATACCCCAGCAATCTGACCCGTGCTCAATATGAATTTCTGAGTGACATGATTCCAGAACCA
>NZ_JACJQM010000380.1:0-2271 GCF_014696655.1 Nostoc sp. FACHB-888
ACTACTTTAATCAAACAATGGCTAAACCTTTTAAGTGGACATACAAGGGTAAAGTGTTGGCTATCTAATACTTGGCTTATTTACGCCGTGCTGTACTAGTAGTGCTTAAAATTCGGGCGACTGAATAATTGAAGACTAATGGCTACTAAACTGATACTTTTTCCTTCTTGCTAGCGAAAGCCCCCGCTTGTCTGAGGGCGAAACTGGGATGAGGATGAGCAAAGAACTCTTCTATAGCTTTAGTCAACCCAGCCGCGACAGCCGACTCGTGACAAGCGTAGACATAGATGCGCTGTTGAACGCCATTAACCAATCGCGTTTCTTGGCGATCGCCCAAGTGTGGGTAAAACGTGCGAACCCATGTCCCAAGATGTCCCCGATAGTGAGCGCCGCTCAGGGGGACTTTCTTTCCAAGTTCGCTCTCTGCAAAGTTGACTACGCCAAGCCAGCGTTCTTCTGAAGGGGTTAACAATTTTCTGTTGTGTTCTGCCAGAAGATTCCCGGCATAGTCTTTGAATTGCTGTTCCATGTATGGGTTGAGCCTGCCACCAGTTAACTCAGCTAAAGTTTTCATTGCCAAGACAAGAGTATGCAATCGTTGTTCAACTGGGGGGAGGGCTGGTGTAGGGGGTTGTTCTTGTGGTTGAGTAGCAGGTTTTGCCCAGCCCATAATGTCTTGCATCCAGGCGCGAACACCGATACTTTCAAATGCTTCACAGGCTAATCTTGCTTGTTCGCTGCATCTTTTTCCCGCTTCGTAGCCGTAATAGTGAAGTATGGCGGCAACTGCTACGTCAGGGATACCAGACTGCGACCAGCCTAAAATGTCTACGGCTTCAAACCCTTTACGGATAATCTTTTCAGCCAATTTAGACCGAGAATTGTCTACAGCAGTTTTGAGACTTCTGACTAATCCAGTAGCATCGATATTGGCAAGTCTTGCTGTAGCTCGAATACTAGCTTTACCTTGTCCATTAGAGTCAACAGTGATTTCTTGCTTTATCTGGTCGATGATTTGAGCTACTTCGATTTGTGACATAACTTTAGTTGGGTGATAATTTTTCGTAGTTGACTAAAGAGAATTAGACATTCACACGCACCAAACTTTTTTCACCAACCAGTGAGAAACGATTAGATATAGTCCGTGATTGAGTTAAGGTTGGCGACATCAATTCAACAAGGTAAAACCAAGAATTATTCACCAGCCCAATCCCCAAAATCAGCCGTTGTTTTGTTGCCTTATCGTGAGAACAGAGCATTACTCTTTCGCCCAAAACGAAAGTAGGTTTTTGCACGGTGAGAGTTTCTAATTCTCCAGTCCCGATGATTTGGTTTTGTGTGGCGTGGAGTATTTCATTACGGCAATCAATTGAATAAATCCAGCACTCATGCTTCCATTGCATACCGCAACAGTAGCCAAATGTTCTCGTGGTTCTCAGGTACACTCTTTCCAGTAAATTCACCTCAACAGGTGGAATTGTTTGTCCCCAAGGCGGAGAGAGATACCAACTTGTTTTGAGTGCATTAATATGGTCAATCATGCTTTTCTTCCCTGGGATTAATAACCTAAAAATCTTCGGCAATGTTTGGAGAATAACGCCCAAAAAATACTTAAAAGTGAGCAGCAATTTTCACTGCCGCCCACATGAGACTTTATGCTGTGACTAATTCTTGAAGAAGAGATCGCACTTCATGGTTGAAAAGCTGCTGTAATTCCTCAGTAGTCAGTTGCTCCAAGGGTCGGGATTGCAAGTATTTGTGAACTGGTTCAGCCAGCGATGTATCCACCATCGACAGCGATAGCACAGCATCAAACACGGAGTTAGAATACTGCTGCTGAACTGAATAACGCCTCTTCACCCACCAGTTACCGTCAGTGCATCCGACTTGCCCCAGTTTCACGCCGTTGTTGTAAATGCCATCATCGAGAATTTCAAACCCATAATTTTGGCACTCGTTGAAGATATGCGCCATGATTTGGTTTTCGGTTGTGGGGGGTGTTGCTTCTTTCTCCTGCACAGGTAATGAGCCATCTTTGTAGTGAGTGGTGCGATTCGTTGATTAGTGAATCACGGTAATCAGTCCGTAAATAACTAATCCAGCCCGACAGCAGATTACTGTCATTAAGGCTGAATGGCACTAAGAAAAGCCGAAACGCTTGTGTATTAAACAGTTTGCAACTGCTTTCTTAATTCATGCCGGGGTTTGGTCATTAAGGGATAAGCTTTCGGGCGGCGTTTACGGACTCGTGGTTCGTTTCTAGCAGGACGG
>NZ_JACJQM010000381.1:0-2265 GCF_014696655.1 Nostoc sp. FACHB-888
TAGCCATCTTTTGGGCATTTGTTACTCTCGTTATATCCCAGTTCATTAGTGGACTATTTGTATCGGCTGCTTACGCTAGTAATGTGGTTTCGGTTAGCAATAGAAATATAACCGCTTCTAAAATCCCATCAGTATCAGAAATAATCACACCAAAAATTCAGACTTTTGAGAAATTGCCAGATCCTTGGATGTTAGAGGATGAAGTTGTTCATCATACAAGCAATGAAGCAGTTGTTCTCTCATTCCCTACATTAAGATTGCTGCCTCCAGTTAAAGAAGTTTCGCCACAACCAAAACGTGCTACTCGTTCAAATAAAGCTAACAATGCTGCCAACAAGTCACCGAAAACTAAAAAGGCTGATGTAAATTCTTCAGACAAGCGCAAGCCAGGTAGACCACGTAAAACTGCATAAAACTAAGAAGGTAAAAGGTGAAAGGGATAAAAATTTCCTTTCTCTCTTCCCTTTTACTAATACTTTATTATTAGCCCCCGACTGATCAACGGAGGTTAACTTATTTCCTGAAAAATAGTGAACGTTATGTGCCTGTTTGATAGCTAATAAAGCTCACATATTAGCTTCGCTTTTTCAAGAGTGAAAATTAAAATTATATAGTCTAATGGTACAGCAACTTTTCACTCAAGGTTTTTTATTCGATTTGCAAACAGTAATCGATTATGGGCAGTCAGTTATTAATGTTGCCCAAGAGCTTGCATTTTGGTCACAAGCAAATTGCCGAAGTAACTGGTCGCAGCAAGCGAGTTCTGAAAGATGATTCAGGGCGTTTGTTCGTTGATTCGCGTGGTAGTGGGGCGAATATTGCTGAAACTGCTGCATTCATGGCGGACGAGAAACAAATCCTCATTTTCAGTGACGCTGGTGGCACAGGTAGAAGTTATCATGCTGATCTAAATGCTGCGAATCGTCGGCGGCGATCGCACTATCTGCTTGAAGCCGGCTGGAGAGCCGACAATGCAATCCAGGGGTTGGGGCGATCGCACCGGACTAACCAAGCTTCTGCTCCGATTTTCCGACCTGTTACCACTAACGTCATCGGTGAACGCCGCTTTATCTCAACCATTGCTCGAAGGCTGGATAGCTTGGGGGCACTCACAAGGGGGCAAAGGCAAACCGGAGGCAATGGGATATTTGAAGCTAAAGATAACCTTGAATCGAACTATGCAGAGTACGCACTATACGAGTTGTTTAAGCAGATTTTCCAAGGTCGATTTTATGAAGTGCCTTTAGGAAAGTTCGAGCAAATGACGGGACTGAGTTTAACCTCTCATGAAGGCGGGATGAAAATCGACTTGCCTCCATTGCGGCAATTTCTCAACCGATTACTGGCTTTACGCATCGATATGCAAAACACCATTTTCGAGCGTTTTGAGTTGTTACTAAGTCAACAGATTGAAGCAGCGATCGCCGCAGGGGTCTATGAGATGGGTGTAGAGACTTTACGGGCTGAACGGTTTACTGTTGAGAGCCAGGAAGCTGTATATACTCATCCTGTTACTGGTAGCGTCACCAATTACTTGAAAGTGGAACGCACCCAAAGAAACAACATCAGAACTGCTGACGAGATGTTAGAGTTCGCCACTCAATATCAAGGAATGCTCATGATCAACTCCAAGTCTGGTCATGCTGCTGTATCAATTTCGACACATAGTATCTACGACGCGGATGGTGGTGTTGTACCAAGAGTGTTACTCGTCCGTCCCCAAAAAGAAACCCGTATACCAGCCAAGGATTTAGAATCTTCTACTTGGAAAGCGGTTTGTGTCGATGCGTTCGTTGCAGGGTGGTCTGCTGAAGTGGACACACTGCCCAAGTTCACAACCGATTACCTGCATTTGGTAACTGGTATTCTTTTGCCCATCTGGAAAATCCTGCCACAGCAGAATAGTCGAGTATTCCGACTACAAACCAGCGATGGGCAGAAAATTCTTGGTCGGGTGGTGAATGGTCACGACATTCAAACCGTGCGCGAACAACTCGGACTAAGAAATCAAGTGCTTTCTCCAGAAGAACTTGTCTCACTGGTACTGAACGAGAGATATATACAGCAGTTGCCGGGTGGCGTAACCTTGCGACGTTCTTTCATTGCTGGTGAACCTCGCATAGAACTGGTTAATGCTATCTCACTGGCAGAGCGACTGTTAGCTGTTGGATGTTTCACCGAGATCATCAACTGGTGTAAGCGGGTATTTATTCCGGTTTCAGACAAAGCCCCAGCTATTCTAGCGGCTGTGATTGAAATCTTGGG
>NZ_JACJQM010000382.1:0-2255 GCF_014696655.1 Nostoc sp. FACHB-888
TCATAGCAGTAGTGTGCTTCTTTCATGTAGAGCTGGGCAAATTTTTCTCGACCTCGCGCTAGATAATGTTTTGCAGCCAATTCGTATGCTAACGCCTCTTCGTGGATATATTCATTTTCTCTGGCTCCTTGAATCGCCCGTTCATAAAACTCTTCAGCCTCAAGAAATTGCCCTAAGACTCGCGCTTTCTCTGCCTCGACTAGATAAAATTTATGTAGATAATTCATTGGGGCGTGTTCTGCCCATTTCTGCATCTTTTCTTGGTTAGTGTTAACAGAGTTTAGCCAAGTTGATTTTTCAGAGTTTGAAACATCGAACGATAGGTTCAAAAGCGCCAGAGAATGGTAGAAACAGAATAAAGGTAAAACCTTTATTGCTGTCACCTCTTCAAGATATTGCCTTGCCGAAACAGCAGTTTGTACAGCTTGATAATATTCCCCAAATAGATAACACAATATAACTTTGTATAAATAAAACATTTGAATTGCAGTTCCATCCTTAACTGCAATAGCGTGTGGTAACGCCTCCTCTTCATTACACACCCGACCAACTAAGCGGCTGGGATTAAGAGACCTATCTAACAAATTAAGAATAGTCTGCCGCAATATTGTCAGCCAACTCGAGGGACTTTCTCGTCTAATTTGGTTGATCGCTTTGCTGTAAATTACTGTTTTTTGTTCCAGTTGAGTAAGTTCCTCTCCAGCAAAAAATGAGTTATGGCACAAGTAATATGCAGCATAACCAGCGAATTCAAAGTCTCCAGTTTCCACTCCTTCCTGATAAGCCTCAACCAGCAGTGGTATTGTGTTCCTAAGATGTACCTTCAAGTGCATGACGTGGGTACTCAAAAACAATAATGCTTTAACATTCCCTTTTTTGGTATTCAATCGTTCTGCCAAGCTGAGAGCCAGTTGTCCAAATTTATAACCGAGTTCAATGTCTTGAACAACTCCACATAGAACCAACCCGTAGCAGGCATAACTATGTGGTGACCAGGTAGTATTACCGTAGTTAATTGACAGATTTACCCTCTTACATACAATCAGTATCCACAGTGCTGGTAACGTTATAAATGCAGCAGACACCATATTCGATAGGATTGATATAGCTGCCAGTGGTTCTGGTGCAGCAATCTCTGGTAAATTAATTAAGTCTTCGATTTCTCGTTGGGCGAGTAGTGCAGCCGTTGACTCCAATTCCCTTTGAATATCTGCCCGACTTGGATTTTCTATTAAATCTATTCCCAAGAGCTTTAACGCTTCCAACCCAGTTTTTAGTGTTTCTTTCAGGTTGCCCTGTGACAAATATCCTTGAATTCTGCTATCGTAAGCCTGCACTTTGTCAACCACTGTTTTGGCACGAGCGAGTACCACTTCTACCAACTGTTCCATCTCATCAAAGCAACCCTGGAGATACGCCGCTTCTGCTGCTTCTGAGTACAGCGCTAAGGTCAGGTCATACTCAGTGAGCCAACTCTCTGTATCGAGAAGTTGAAGACCTGTAGTGAAATACTTAAAAGCTGCTTCATAAGCCGTTGCTGACTTTGCTTTCTGACCTGCCATTAAATTCAATCTGGCAATTTCAGTTCGTTCTGGTTGAGCAGTGACAAGCTCCGTTCCTTGATCGAGATGATCCACAATAGTAAACAGTCTATCGAATCGTTGCTCCGGTGAAGTTTTTTCGAGCAAATTGCGACCGATTTGGAGATGAACCACTTGTTTGCACGACTCATCAATTAGGGCATAAGCCGCTTGCTGCACGCGATCGTGCAGAAACTTATACTCTTGAACCAACAAATCTTCGTCCAATTCAGACAGAGGTTGAATTAATCCCGCTTGTATTGCTACAAGTAGATCCTGGAAAATTGCTTTCGGTGATTTTTCGCAAACGATCGCCAACGTTTCTAAATTAAACTCAGACCCAACACAAGCGGCTAAACAAAGAATTCGCCGTGTTTCATTTGGCAATTTCTTCAACTGGATCAGTAGCAACTCTACCACATTATCGGTAATATTTTGGGCTTGAATTTGAGCAATATCCAACTGCCAGCTTAACTGTTTCGCATTAAAGATTAACAGATTTTCGCTATACAGCATTCGCAAAAATTCACCGACAAAGAAAGGGTTGCCTTCGGTTTTACGTAACACTAATTGGGCTAAAGAACGAACGGTGTCAATATTGCGACCTAGCGTCTCGGCAATCAGTTGACTCAAGGGTTCGAGCGTTAAGGGTGCTAAGGTAATCTCCTGAAGTAC
>NZ_JACJQM010000383.1:0-2238 GCF_014696655.1 Nostoc sp. FACHB-888
CTTAGGATTTGTGTAAAAATAACCTGAACAATTTTTGTGCGAAAGCTAGATTTAGCAAGCTATTCCAAATAAATTTTGTACAACTTATTTTTACATGATGCCTTAGCAACCTTCCAGGTACTTCTACATCGCTATACAGGGGCTGAAGATATTCTTGTGGGTTCTCCTGGTGCCGGTAGGCAGCAAACTAAATTTACTCGGGCGGTTGGTCATTTTGCTAACTCTGTAGTTTTAAGAGGAAATCCTGCTGATAATCCCACCTTTAAGACGTTTTTGGCTCAAATCAGGCAAACGGTGCAAGAAGCGATCGCTCATCAAGATTATCCTATTTCACTATTGGTTAAACGCTTGCAACCAAACCGGGATCTCAGCCATAATCCTTTGTTTCAGGTTAGTTTTGTATATCTGCAACGGCTGAAGCGATTTGGCAAGATTTTAGATTTGTTCTTGCCTGAAGAAATAGACGTGGAAATTGATTGTCACGATTTGAAGCTGAAACCTTTTGTGATTCCCCAAGAAGAAGGGAATTTTGATTTAACCCTAAAAGTGGTAGAAGGAAGCAAATCTTTGTTTGCTGACTTTAAGTACAACACTGACCTTTTTGATGCTAGAAGCTGGATGGCAAAATTTCCATAAATTAAAAATACTTTGTGGGGGTGAAGCTTTACCCAAGAAGTTAGCTAATCAATTACAAGCCAGGAGTATTTCACTTTGGAATGTTTATGGTCCAACAGAAACCACCATCTGGTCACTAATTTCTCAAGTCGAGTCTGAGGAAGGATTAATTTCTATCGGTCGTCCTATTGCCAACACTGAAGTTTCCGCCATTTGCAACCAGTTCCAATCGGCGTACCTTGTGTTGGTTTCCTTATCCTATTGGCATAGCGAGTGCAGAGGGGATGAATCGCCAAGCAACGATCGCAATTTGGTTTCGGTTCTCAAAGCGATGTCTACGATGGGCTAGGCCTACGCAACTGCGGCATATTGTGCGCTTGCTATAGCGTGTTAATTACCAGGTAGTTCACGGTAAAATAATCTTTCTTTGGCGATCGCTCAGGAAAGTGATAATAATCAATGTCTAACCTCAACCTCATTTCCGAATATAAAAGCTTTGGTGGCAAACTCGGCTTTTACGGTCATCATTCCTCAACCTGTAACGGTGAAATGCGCTTTGCTGTCTATCAACCACCACAAGCAACTCAAAAAGCTGTACCAATTCTGTATTTCCTCTCTGGGTTAACTTGCACCGAAGAGAATTTTATGGGGAAGGCGGGGGGAGTGCAGCGCTTTGCGGCTGAGTACGGTTTGATATTGGTTGTACCAGATACTAGTCCGCGTAATAGTGGCATTGTAGGTGAGGATGACGACTGGGATTTTGGTACAGGTGCGGGCTTTTATGTTGATGCTACAGAAGAACCGTGGCGTAAAAACTATCAAATGTATAGTTATGTCGTCCACGAATTACCTGCTTTAATTACTGCAAACTTCCCTACCCTACCCGATAAACAAGGCATTTTCGGTCATTCGATGGGGGGACATGGGGCGCTTGTCTGTGCAATGAGAAACCCAGAACTTTACAAATCAGTATCAGCTTTTGCACCTATCACTGCACCTATGCGTTGTCCTTGGGGTCAAAAGGCTTTTAGTGGTTATCTTGGCAACAATCAAGAAACTTGGCGTGATTATGATGCTAGTGAATTAGTAAAAAAAGTAGGATATCACAGTTCGATTTTGATTGACCAAGGAACTGCTGATAAATTTTTAGCTGAACAATTACTACCAGAGGTGTTTGAGCAAGCTTGTGCAGATGTTAACCAGCCGCTAAACTTGCGTTACCAAGAAGGCTATGACCACAGTTATTATTTTATTGCCAGTTTTATTGAAGATCATATCCGCCATCATGCGTTAGCGTAGCTTACCGTAGGTATCGCTTTATTATAGGACTTACGCAAAATATCTCTCAAACTCTGATTTCTCCGTGCCGCGCCAGTTGCCAGTTGCTACAAGTCGGGGAACCGCAAGGGCGCACTGGCTTCTCTGTGCCTCTGCGGTAGCCTGCGGCAAGCCGCTTTGCGTCTACGTTATTCCGTAACTCATGCGTAAGTCCTATATTAATTACAGCAGTTTTCATCTATATTAGACATGTCCGGAATATGATTTGGGTACCAAAAAATGGTAGAAAGTAAAATTGACCCTCTACCAACATCTAATTAAATGATTAGTATCTTTGATTATATA
>NZ_JACJQM010000384.1:0-2235 GCF_014696655.1 Nostoc sp. FACHB-888
GTGATGTTTTTTCTGTCAGACGTTCCGCGATTACAACTATCGCTATAAATACCCCAGGCATCAATCTTTTTAGTTATCTCACCCCATTCAGATTAAGAAAACCAATCATTATAACACAAAATCAATTCTGCAAGAGGTCTAATGCCTTGGGGTTGAAACTATTAACTCAAATTGCAAGAGGAGCTTAATCAATGAATTACGAATCTCGGCGTATAACCATCTCCTACTTAGCAGTAATTGAATTGTGCAAGATGTTTGATTTACCCCAAGATGCACCGACACAAGCACTTTCAGCAGGTGTAGAGAAACTGATTTTTCAACATGGCAATGTGCAAACAATGCCCAAACCCGAAATAGCGCAATCTACACAGCTCAATAAATCGGCACTTAGCGCAATGGTCACTAATTTTAAGGGGGCAGCATGAACAGAACCACATTCAGAAACACGGTTTTAGGCATTGGAGCAACAGCAGCAGCGTTAGCCCTTGGCTACTTCGGAGTCCAGCAGCTTGGCAGAAACAATATGTTCACTATCGCCGCAGCTGTCGGGGGTGCAGGGGCTATCAGCTATGTACTACAAAAACCGAGCCAGCCAGAAGCGCCAAACAGTGAGCCAGAAGCACCAACCGCACCAATCAAAACCCAAAGGAGAAGAAACAAGTCATGAGCGACCAAGACACCCAAAAGACACAGCCATCGCTAACAACAACTGAAATCATGACCATCATCCTCGGTTGCGAACAGACTCTTAGGTTTGTGCAAGCATCCCCAAATTACAAACAGATTGAAGCATCGGAGCGGTTCAGTACATCGAATGACCTAAAAATGGGGGATGCTGTGCAAGCTTTGATGGAGATTCACGAAGCAATCCTAAATATCGAGTTTTATTCCCAAGTTGAGGGACAAACTTATGCTTTCAATGACAGCCTTACAGCGTAACCACCTTTACGAATTCCGTGGTCAACAATTGCGCTACAGCCATCGGTCTAATTGTGGAGTCAATGCGCCTTTCGTTTTCAATGACTCGAAAGGCAGAAGAAAAGAATTAAGCCAAAACCAAGTCCAGAGGGAGGTTTTTGAACTTGTTGAATTTCGTGAGAACTGATGATGAAGCGATCGCACCTGCCGGCAAGCTTGGCGATCGCCCATCTGTGCATCAAGTACATCAGACACATTTTGGATCTTATACCAATTTAATATGAAGCTGCATAGAATAGAGCTTCCAGGATAAAGTTATAAGAAGAGACAGAAATTACCTGCTCAAATGTAAGTTGGTCGAATATTTCTTGGATACGCTCGCGTAAAGCTTGTAAAGAAGAGAAAAGTTGATTTTTGAGAGGTTTCTTAAGAGCTTGCCAAAGCCTTTCTATAGGATTGAGTTCAGGAGCCGATGGTGGTTGAAATAGAGGAATAATATTCTCCGGCCAGCTAATTGCTGAACTTGTATGAGCTGGTGCTTGGTCAATCTGTAAAATGGCATGATCTGAGCCTAATTGCACAGATAGCCAGTCCAAAAACTGTTGAAAACACTCACCATTCAGTTTTGGGTACTCATAAAGAAAATGGTCTCCAGTTAATGGTTCAATTGCACCATAAATCCAAAAGTTATCTCTTGGCCATATCACTTTAACAGTGGGCTTGACTCCGGAAGCTGTAATCACTTTTCCTGTGAGAGTTTTCAGTCCAACCCTAGTTTCATCCTGACACAGGTAGCGAACACACTTGCCGGGTGCTAGATGTTCTTCTAGACGATTCAGAATCATACCGAGTTTTTTTTAAACTCAGATACCAACTTTTCATCCTGCTTGTGGCTTTGAGGACGTGGCACTTTTAGTTTTGCTCCTAATCGATATCGAACCCATGCATAAACCGTTGCATACTCTATATCTTGTCCATGTTCTTGTTTTAACCAATCAACTATTGCGCCATAGCTACTAAAGCCCTTTCCTGTTTTTAACTCCTCTTCAAGTGCTGCGATCGCAGCATCATCGATTTTCCGTTTTGCCCCTGGCGCTTTCTTGATTTCTAATAAGCCTGACAGTCCATCAGTTCTGTACTTCTGCAACCATCTCGTGACTGTTGAAGTATCTTTTGCCAAGCGTTTTCCGATTTCTTGCTGCTCCTTAACTTGCCCGTTGTTTAAACAGTGCAGTTATTTTCACTTTTCATTTATTGCAAGTTCACCCAGTTGGAATGTTCTTAGCTGTTGGGACTGCACACCTCTACTTTACTGCC
>NZ_JACJQM010000385.1:0-2219 GCF_014696655.1 Nostoc sp. FACHB-888
GAATTAATCCTCAAGGATATCGGGAGCCGAATGAGGTGAAAGTCTCACGTTCGGATCTAACTGAGAGGTGCGAAGCGTAATAGCTCCCATCGACTCAACCCCACGCATGGCACATTTGAGGAATACTGCAGGGACAGGTTTAGTTATACTTACCGCCATGTAAATTATCTAATAGCTGGTTGTTTGATAGTTGACAATATAAAAATGGGAACTAATAGTTCCCAAAATGAAAGCCAAGATGAAATGGGAACTAATAGTTCCCAATTTTGCCGACATCAGAAGTACAAGTTCGTCCTCTGGCAAAGCTAGAGCCTCAACAAAAGCCAGAAGCTTGGCAGAAGGCAGTAGAGGAAGCGGGTGGTAAAGTCCCAAGTGGTAGAATCGTCAAAGACATTGTGCAGCGCATAATGGAGCGAACCAGAGTACCAAACACCTACCACTTGGGCGAAGTATGCCAAGTTTTAGCTCTTGACAACCCCGAACTCAGGGGTAAGGGTGGGTGTTGGTGTGAGGTAAAGGTTATTTGCAGCCGCTCAAGCGAACCGTTAGCAGTAGTTACGATGCACTTCAACGGACTAAGGACAAGCAACTAAATCGAAATTACAATCATTACAAGACAAAGTAATCATGGAATTCGACCCAAACAACAATGTTGTTAAACTCTGTCTTCAAGGTATGGGCATGGAAGAAAAAGGCAAACCAGAAGAAGCAAGTGAACTGTTTCTTCAAGCCTGGAACGAAGCGACATACGACTTTGAAAAATTTATTTCAGCCCATTATATAGCTCGATATCAGAAAAATATTTCTGACAAATTAAAATGGCTCGAAACGGCTTTGCAGTTTGGATTAAAAATAAATAACAACACTGTTAAGAGTGCAATACCTTCTCTATATTCAAACATTGCCAAATGCTATGAGGACTTAAGCGACCCTGACAAGGCAAGAAAGAATTATGAATTAGCAACTTCGTTTAAGGATAAACCTTCTGACAAAGGCCCCTTTTATCATGGAACGAAAGCAGATTTGCAGGTTGGCGATTTGCTGAGGGCAGGGGGCAGTTCTAATTACAAACTTGAACTCAAAATGAATCACATTTATTTCACAGCCCTTGTCAATGGGGCGGGACTAGCTGCTGCATTAGCAAAAGGCGATAACCGTGAACGTGTTTATATCGTTGAACCAACAGGGGAGTTTGAAAATGACCCGAATGTTACAGACAAAAAATTTCCAGGCAATCCAACACGCTCATATCGCTCCCAAGCACCATTAAAAATCGTTGGCGAAGTCACAGATTGGGTGAGACAAACACCTGAAGAACTCCAAAAATGGCGTGAAAAGTTGGCCAATAACAAAGGAGAAATTATTAATTAATTTCTAAAATTCCCACACCCTGCTCACAGATTGAAATCGCTGCACTGTCAAAACCTGGGATGGCGAATATACGGTTGGGTTACAACACCTGAAATCTTACGAATACTTGCCTGAAGAATGTGAGCAGATGCAGTTAATCAGCGTTCGCATCGGTCGAGTGTATTCTGATTCGCTTGAGGAGACAGTCAAAAATCTGTTGCAGTCGTTGGGAAAGCTGAATCGTCCTTATTTAACTGTTGTGGAAGAAAAATTATTAAATGTACTGGAGTGTGAATACGAGCGAGAGATAACACCGTAAACAATTTTGGCAAATTGGCATCCAATGTTTTTAGGTTGCAGTTTCAATGGAGTTAGCAACACAACGGGACAGTGAAGAAGTTGTACGAGGGAAAAGATAAAACTTCCTGCTTCTTGACATCCAGCTATGCCAGTTGTTTAGTTGAGTGCTGTAGAACCCCTCTGCATGATTCCTACAGCGCTCAACAGAGTTCAGTTAAGGCTCTACAACTGGCTAGAAATGAACAAAACCAAATAGGATTTCAGAAGATGAGAAATGTAGATAGCTGGATTGCTGTATAGTTTGAGTTATGCCAGATTATACTCCCAAGAGTTGCTCTATGATTGCTCTACCTGGTATTGCCATCCAAGACAAGATATACGAAAGTTCTAATTCTCTGGTTTATCGGGGCATTAGAGACGATGGAGTAGCGATCGTAGTAAAAATACTAAAGCTTGATTATCCCTCACCTCAAGAACTAACCCGCTACAGACAGGAATATAAAATTACCCGTTCCCTGAATCTAGAAGGAGTTGTCAAGGCATACAGCCAGCAGGACTATCAACGCACT
>NZ_JACJQM010000386.1:0-2192 GCF_014696655.1 Nostoc sp. FACHB-888
GAGGCTTAAGCCGACCCTTTTCAAACATCCTCTAAGTTGACAACAAGTTTCATGCAGTACCCAGGAAGCAATAGGAACAATCAGTCCAATTCCATCAGCATAATAAATAGTTAGACATCAATAACAAGGTGTTCGACTATGAGAGTTATTGAAACAGAGCGTTTAGTTCTTCGTCGGCTGAGTGTTGAAGATAGCGAGTTCATTCTTGAGATATTGAATGACCCTTTGTGGTTGCGCTTTATTGGTGATAAAGGTGTGAGAACTCTTGATGATGCTCGTGAATATATTTTGAAGAATCCGGTTGCTATGTATGAGCGTCTCGGCTTCGGATTGTATTTGGTTGAGCTAAAGGGGAAGAGCGCCTCGATTGGAATTTGCGGTTTGATAAAAAGAGATTCCTTGGAAGATGTAGATGTTGGGTTTGCCTTTCTTCCTAAGTTCCGGGGAAAAGGATACGCTTATGAATCTGCTTCTGCTGTTATGATGTATGGGAGAAGAACCTTCGGCTTAACTCGTATTGTCGCTATCACTACACCGGACAATTATGGTTCAGCAAAGCTGCTCAAAAAACTAGGACTAAGCTTTGAGCGAATGATTAAACTATCTGATCATAGTAAAAGTGTTAGTTTGTTTATTTCTGATGTCTAACAATTGCAGTGTAGCGGATTGAAGAAAGCCGCTCGTGCTGAGTTCGAGTTTTTAGCAACCTCTGACCGCAGCCGTTATGCCAAAGCTTTAGTTCTGTCAGCAATACTAATATTTTGATTCATATTTTTTACTCCTAATTCATAATTGCGAATTGCGAATTGCGAATTGCGAATTGATTCTTGGCAGTGGTAGTTGGTAATATCTGCGTGGATTGGAATTCCTGGTTGTTCATGGCGCAATTGTGATTGAGAATAAGGGGAGATTTCGACAAATTGCTGGACTCGGAATTTGTGGGATAGACCTGCGGCTGATATTCCGTGGTGGCAGAGTCCGCCGATGCCGGAGAAAAGAGAAAGGACTGATTTCATGGGGCGATCGCACTCCTAACCAATTCATCAGGTACTTCAAAAATCCCCAGTTGGCCGATGTAAGGAATTGGTGTAACTTCTCGTGGATTCGCCAATTCCCAGTGGTACTGTTCAGCCATCCCCCAGCCAGATGCAACTTGTGAAAACTTGCAATCAACTATTGTGACAATACCGATGACTTGACCGCGACGGAGAGAGATTAACTCTGGGATTATTACTCCCATGCTTTGACAAAATTCTCTCGCTAACAGATACTCTCTTTTGGTACAAGTCTTGGCTGCATGAATGAGAATATCGCCGCGATAATTGATAGGCCAGCCTCGGTTTTCTATGTCTTTAAGAGCGTAAATTATTGCCCATGCCCAAGGCTGACGAACGGATATCGCTTTCACGGTGTTTTAAAACTCCAGTAATTGAATGTATGCGTCTAATGCCGCGATCGCTGGATCTGGCTGTAAATTATCTCGCCAAGTTCAAAAATTTCGATGTAGATAAGTCGCACAACATGGTCGCAGTGCCGAGCTTACCGTAAAGGCGGTTTTTCTCAACAATCAACTCGATAGTGCGATCGCTTGGGTCTTTGGTGTAGACAGCATCCCGGTAAAGCATGATTAACTGGTCACAAACCTCAAAAATTTCACCAGAGTTGCGAAGTAAATGACGATTGGGGCGTTTATCAGCTGTTGTTTGATTGCCCCGATTAATTTGACAGCCCAAGAAAACAGGGATTTTGTGAGACTTGGCAATATCCCGAATCTGGCGGGTAATCTTGCCGACTTCAAAGGCCATGTTCCCACCGGACTCCAAAGGAATCTGCTGCAAGTAATCAATAAACACAGCCCCAATAGAACCACCAAATTCGGCAATAGCACGGCGCACAGCAGAAGCAATCATTGTGGTTGTAGGGGAGGAATGCTCATAGACTTTCCAAGGCAGTTCCACCATCTGTCCTATGCCTTGTGCTATTTGCTCCCAGTAGCATTGAGTATTGGTTTGAATCATAGAAGCATCTACACCTGTGATTCGGGCTAGCATTCGGGCATTGAGTTGATTCTTATCCATTTCTGGAGTAACGTACAGAACTGGCTTTCCAAGTTTGGTCATGATTTCGTAAGCGTAAGAAATCATGAAGTGGGTTTTGCCCATGTGGGATTCAGCAGCCACTACAACTAAGCT
>NZ_JACJQM010000387.1:0-2149 GCF_014696655.1 Nostoc sp. FACHB-888
TCTTCAAAAGTTTTGTGCGTACTTCGGTACAGCTTTCTGTCTCGTAATTCCGTTAAGGCTTTACCCGCAAGGTAAAACGCTTTTTCTACTTGCCGTTCCAAGTGCAAGCGATCGCGAATCTCTTGCTCGGTTAATTCGGGAATTTCAACAGCAGTAACGTCAATTGTTGCTGTAGCTGGGTTTTCTTCAAGGTCTTGGTTATCTGGTGGCGTGTCGTTACTGGATGAAGCAGAGGTGGCTTTGTTGCGCTTACGGGGTGGTTTATTCATTTTTCCACCTCTTTTGGTTCACTGGCATTTGCTCAACGTCGATTGCAGATATATTTAAACTGTGGTGTCTACTAGCAATCGCTTTTGGACTTACCATTTCATCAAGAAAGCAATAAACGAAGCTTCTAATTAATCAGTACATTACAGGTAGTCAAAGCATAGATCAGAGCAATCAAATACTTGTGTCGTTTGCGCTTGAAAACCTTGCTTAGTCACCAGTGAGCCTTTTATCTTACCTCTTGAACCAAAGCAGCTTTAACCTCAGCATCAAAATCTACACCAAGTGCTTCAGAAAGTTTTCGTAAAGTCTCACGAGGCAAAGACTTCGCTTCTTCGGTTTCTATGCGATAGAGGTTGCCAACGCTCATACCTGCTTGAGCTGCTACCCACGTTGGGGATAATCCCTTGGCCTCCCTAATCTCTCTAATTCGACTGCCTAAACTAGGCAGATCAACAGACAAAGTAACTTGCATTAAGTTCATATTTTCACGCCTCCATTAATCTAACCAAATGATAGCGCTTCTTTCCTCCTTTATAAAGCTTTACTTATAAAGCTTTACTTATTCAGTGAGACTTGACAAGTATTAGTTAAATAGCTACGCTTAAATTAGAGAAGCAAAATAGTTTGCTGTGCTTTAAAACTTAGTCTTCTCTACAGCCAACAGTGCTGTGAACAAACAAAACAATAAGGTGATCGCCGCTCCGGCCAAGAAACGCGATCACCTTATGTAAAACACCACCGTACAGATGGAGTACCACTAAATTATGACTTACAACATCTACAGCCAACAACAGCTGCAACTGAAATCCATTGCCCGACTCAAGCAAATCTACAGCGAAATTGCCTGCACAGTTGAGGTAAACGACAAACGCTGTAAAGATTCTTGGATTAGCGCGATCGCTGATTATCAAGCGAGCAAGATTCAGAAAATCGCCCCTGCTGCCCCCGACAACCAAGCTCTCGCCCAAGCCGAACTCGACAACTACATCGCTGATCAAGCCCAAGTTGTTGCTCCCGAACCCCTCAAAATAGTCGAAATCTCTTTTGACCATCACGAATATTACGCTGATGACAAACTGGTAGCCAGCATCAGCCATGACGACAACCACTTAACCCAACGCTGGGTAGTCATGGTCAACGATAAAGAAGTATTTCGTGCCAATACTCTAATGCGTTGCGATCGCTTCATCTGCACTCACTATAAAGATGGCACACTAACAGTAAAAGCAGAGGTGCAGGGGAGCAGGGGTGCAGAGGGGAAAAACTTACAACAACTTTCTCCTCTGCCCCTCTGCGCCTCTGCCCCCATGCTTTCCTCTTCTACCGAAAACCAAATCATGGCGCATATCTTCAACGAGTGCCAGAATTATGGGTTTGAAATTCTCGATGATGGCATTTACAACAACAACGGCGTGAAACTGGGGCAAGTCCGATGCACTGACGGTAACTGGTGGGTGAAGAGGCGTTATTCAGTCCAGCAGCAGTATTCTAACTCGGTCTATGATGCAGTGCGCGGTCAAGCGAAAGCTAGCCTTCGGGCAACTGCAAGACTTGTTGGGGTTAGTGATAAAGCTATCGGGAAAGCATTAGAGAGCGCGAACCTGGAACCCTCTAAACTGGCTCAAATGCTTATGCAGCAAAACTTTGATGCCGCGAACCTAACCGACTGGAGAACTAGTGGTATTCCCGACACTGCGATCGCAATCATCCTAGAGTACTACGCTTACGAAGCTGGTAGATACTGTACCAAGCAAGCCCGATTGGTATGCCGTTCATTTAACACCATCGGCATCCGGGCGTGGATTCAAGATAAATTAGGCTGGACTAAACCTGTCACTGACAACAAAACAGGAATGACAGAAATACAGTTACTCGCTGC
>NZ_JACJQM010000388.1:0-2141 GCF_014696655.1 Nostoc sp. FACHB-888
TTAGCAGGTAGAATCGGCACTTTATCGCTAGGCTCCTTAACAAACGCAGTATTTTGTCCTTGAAAAAGTTCTGGATTTAGTAGCATATATACCTCATTTAAAACTGCTTTATCAAAATGTTTTTCAGGTTTAAATGCAGCTGCTAAAACTAGTAAATGTTGCGGTTTAACATCCAAATACTTGGCTAAAGCTTCCAGATACTCTTGCTCATGGCAGTTAACTTTGCCCGTAGCTGCCGACATTTCGTAACCAAAGCCAATCAATAATAGTCGTTCTGATTGCGTAAGGGGATTTATCAAAGTTAGTACTTCATTAAAATTTGAATAAAGCTGACTTTCTTTAATTCCTTTAATCATTAAATGTGTCAGATGGCGTACATCACTTTTTGGTGTACTAAAGCGATACAACATTTTTAGCAGCCTTTGTTTTTCTTCCTCTGTAACTATGCCATCAGCAAACATTACTCCCAGCAATACTGTAATCAAATTAGCTAGGAATATCACTGGTGGCGTAGTATCCAGTTGAGTAAGCTTCTGTCCCGTAATACGTGATAATAAGTCAACTAGGCAATCCCCAACTAATAATGTATTCATAATAATTTAATCATTCTTGATTTATTAGGCTTTCGTAACTTAGTTAGTCAAAACCTATTTATATATTCAGTATATAAGCTGACTTAAAATCTTACTTCAATTTGTGAGCAATAATCTTACTAGATTTGATAATTAACATTTTTATAGTTAGCAAACTTTTAACATAAGAGGATATTATTTTTTGATTTTCATTCAAAGCCTAATCAACCTTTGTAATTAAAACTTGCTTTCTCAATTTATTTTTTTAATACAAAAAAGCATATTGCTATTATTAAGCTTACCCCTGTAACCGTGCTATTACGGAATTTATTAATTGGGTGCTATAAAATTATCAGTATAAATACCCTACCCAAACCTATTCCAATACAGTTCCTCAAAGCGATGCCTACGAGGTGCTACGCCTACGCTAAATCTGTGTCAATAACTAGACATTAATGCGATTATTTATCAACCTATTGAGAGTAAAAGCTTTTTATGATCTACACCTTCTGCACAAGAGTAGATCAGCACCGTCAAGCAGCAATCAGTTTAGCCTTCTTATGTCACTTCCGGAAAACAATAATCGGAGCGAAACGAAGCACAACCTTACTCTCGCACCGGATACCGCCACATCATCTCCGCAACTGCCGCCGCCTCATCCTCCACCGTATACACAGTGTTCCCCGACATCGCAATCGCAATCCTGTTTTTCCTTGCTCACTCGAACCAATCCTTCACAGCAGATTTGACCTGTGCAGATTCTGGTTTTCTCCCCTCTTTACAAGCTGCCACAAACACAGCCTCTGGTGACTTAATACCTTTTCAAGTCCGTATCGCCTCCTTGAGGTAAGCGATCGCCTGTGGTGTCGGTTCACTCCCCAGGATTATCGCCGCCGTTGTAAGAAAAAATCGCATTGCTCCCTGTGGAACAAGAGTACGGACTTCGTTAGAAATAAAGTTTACCTGATTTAAACATTAGACATATCCTTAATATAAACATCGTGAGATGATAGAAAAAGGAGTAAAAACTAGGTGCAGTAAGAATGACCAGTCCTTTGGCAAGAATTGAATCACATCCCCAGGAAGCAAAGAGACTAATTGGAATCAATTATGAGCAGTTTTTAGCATTGGTAGAATTGGCCCAAGAAAGGCATCGAGAAAAACAAGCAGAAATTGAGAAAAATAAAGTTCGGATTATCGCCCCTGGTGGTGGACGTAAATCAGAGATGTCAGCTAAAGAAGGAGTATGCTTATGTCTAGTTTACCTCAGACAAAAACCAATTTTTGAAATTTTAGGACTCCTGTTTGATATCTCTAAAACTAAAGCGAATGACACATTTAATTATTGGGTAGATATTTTGCGAGAGATTCTGCCAGCATCTCAAATAGAAGAAGTTCAAGAAGACCAAGAAAAATATGAAGAATTACGACGTATCCTCTGTGAGCACGAATTAATTGTAGATAGTGCCAGGGTAAGAGCATCTCAATCAGGCTTGACATAAGGAATTAGAAGAATCTAATGTATTGTTAATGAAACAACTGAGAACCTGAATCATATAATTGTTATCC
>NZ_JACJQM010000389.1:0-2112 GCF_014696655.1 Nostoc sp. FACHB-888
CGACAAATACAAGTCCTGCGTTTACTGGCTCAGGGTTTAGTTTTTGAACAGATTGCCAAAGAAATGTTTCTCTCTGTTAGTACAGTCAAACATTATGCCAGTGATTTGTACAGTAAGTGGCACGTCAAGAACCGTTATGAGGCGATAAAAAGAGGGGCGATGCTCGGTTATATCGACTATAACTTGATTGTGAATGAATGATGTATTGGTGAGGAGAGCGAAAGGATTTAGTTAGGAATTGTTGGTATTTAAGCCTTCTCTATAGAAGCTCCAAAAAGTTTGTTAAAGCTTCTCTTAGCGACCCTAGAAAAGCTGAAAAAAGATTAGTCTGTATTGCCCATTTCTTCACTAATACGGCTGTTGGTGAATGATTCGCCAACCATCTGGGGAATTCTGGAGGTAGAAATAGAAAATCAAATTAAAACTTCTTCATTTATTTGAATGATTCATTAATTTTTGCAATCTCTGAATATTCTCTGGTATGACATTAAAAACTTTTGTGTCATTTCTGCTACTTGTAAGCGGTTGTTTCCCTATTCAAGTATGCTGTTGATTAGCGGTTAAAAGCAACTTTTTAACATATATCAATCATGAAACAAAATGCACTAGCACTCCCCAAAAGTTGGTCATCATCCATAATTGCAAAAGAATTGTCAGAAGAGGAAATGGAAATTTGAGGAGGTGTCACAAAAGAATAAAAAGCGTAGCTTGCTGCCAACTCTTGGAGACGCTCTGCGCGTTCGGCATCGCACTGGCGCATGATTTTTTTAAATATTTTTTAGTCTCGGTGTTTTTTTATGCTTTTTTTTATTCATTATCCATAAATATTAGTTATTGTTTCCCCGATTCCTTCAATTCCTTTGATAGCAAGCTTTGTGGCTTTTGCTGCCGTCGAACTAACGTTAAATTAACTTAACTCTGCACTGAACCATAGTTTGACAAGGAGTGATGGACATGGCATCTATTAACGGTACCCTTGGTAACGACATTCTAATTGGGACTCCAGAAACTGATTCCATTTTCGGCGATTTAGGTGATGACACTCTCATCGGTGGTGATGATGGTTTTGGTGCTTTCAGCGTTGGTGATCAGTTTGTCTTCAACAATGTAATTGATGTCCTCGTTTTTGATTCTGAATTTTCACGGGATGTGTACGTCTATAGTACTGATGGTTTTGACATCATTAAAGATGGGGGTAGTATTATCAGTATTGACCCTGTAAATCACGACCGTGAGCATGTAAATATAAATCGACGTTTTACTTCTGTCGTATCAGGCGATAGATTTAAGCCAGGAAAAACCGAATCCATCTACGGCACTACAGGTTCTGACACAATCCAAGGAACCTCGGCAGACGAGATTATTTATGGTTTGGAAGGCAACGATGTACTGTATGGCAACGATGGTTACGATATGCTGTATGGTGATTCGGGGAATGATAGCCTTTACGGTGGTGCAAATAGTGACAAACTGTACGGTGGTTTGGGCAATGATTATTTGAATAGCGGAGAAAACGGCGGTGGCAATATACTGTATGGCGAGGAAGGCGATGACATCCTTGATGGCGGTGAGGTGCTTGATACCCTAATTGGTGGTACTGGCAACGACACTTATATTACTTTTGTAATCGGGTCTGGGGACGATGTACTCAGCGATCTGTTTATCAATAGTAAGATTATAGAATACTTAAATGAAGGAACCGATACGGTTGAGTCTTCGTCAAGCTACAAATTAGGTGACAACCTAGAGAACTTGGTTCTCAGAGGTAGCGAGGATATTAATGGCATAGGCAACGCCCTGGACAATCAAATTGAGGGGAATGTCGGTAACAACTTTTTGATTGGCGGCGATGGTAATGATCACTTGCTTGGCTATGGGGACTACGACGTTTTGGTTGGTGAGGCTGGTAACGACACACTCGTTGGCGGTGCTGGTAACGACTTCTTAAATGGGGGTTCTGGTAACGACACACTCGTTGGCGGTGCTGGTAACAACACACTCACAGGCGATGCTGGTGCTGATACATTTGTCTTCAACTTCAGGTCTGAAGGCATTGACATCATCAAGGACTTCAGCTTCTGGCAGAGCGACAAAATTCAGATTTCCGCAATT
>NZ_JACJQM010000039.1:0-59730 GCF_014696655.1 Nostoc sp. FACHB-888
CCTTTTGTCAATCAGTTAAAATACTCAAAACATTTAAATAAGAATGATAATCGCATTGAGGGTAGGGGGAGGAGGTGAGCGTCGCTCACCTCCTCCCCCTATATTTGATTATCATTATCTTTAAAATGTTTAACTGCTTTTATAGGAGATGAAAAAGTATTGTAACGACGTAAAAAGTGGGCAGCATTGTTAGGTAAATTCAATTATCAAACGAGGTAATGAGAAGTTTGGTCTACCATTATGCCCAAGCGACAAAAACAAAACTCTGATCACGCACACAAACATAATACTCCTACTATAGATAATGAAGCGATCGCTAAACACTTAGAAGCTTTATTAACCCCAGCAGTTTTTGCCCAACAAAAATATTATAAACAGTTAGGATTACGAGACAGAGTTCTCAATTTATCTTTAATGGTAGCAGCAGTTTTAACACTGTTGTGGCGACAAGTTCCTGGTGTTCAAGAGTTAAATCGTCTGTTAGCACGAGAAGGTTTATTATGGTGTTCTGCTACTAAAGTTGCTCAACAGTCTTTGTCAGAAAGATTTTTAGTATTTCCTTCGGAATTATTTGAGCGGACGTTTAAAGATTTATTGCCGAAATTACAATTTAATTGGCAACAAAGATTCAGGCGACCATTGCCAGATAGTGTGAAGTTTGCACTTGATAATTTTGAACGAATATGGATAGCTGATGGGTCTACATTGGAGGCTCTATTTCGGAAGCTAAAAAGCTTGGAAGACCTGAAAACAGGGCAACTTGCAGGTAAGATTTGTACAGTTATTGATTTAGTTACTCGTTTACCTGTCGAAGTCTGGTTTCATACTAATCCTGCCGCATCCGAAACTAATTTTGAAACTTCATTACTGAATTTGCTACCTGCTAAAACTCTGGTTTTACTTGACAGAGGTTTCTATCATTTTCAGTTTTTACAACAACTGATTAATCAAGAAGTCCATTTTATTACTCGTTTAAAAGCCAAAGCTTCTATTAAATACTTAAAAATTTTTAGCTATGATCATTTACTTAAAGACCGATTGATTCAACTTGGTACTGCTCGTCGTGGCGCACCAGTACTGACTTTACGTTTAATCGAGATAAAGGTTGGTAAAACTAGCTATTCTTATATTACTTCTGTTCTCGACCCACACATATTACCTCCCTACGTCGTCGCTGATTTATATCGACGAAGATGGAGAATTGAAGAGGCTTTTTACGTGGTTAAACGTTTATTGGGACTGTCTTATTTATGGACTGGCTCTATTAATGGTGTCAAGCTACAAGTTTGGGCAACTTGGTTATTTTATGCTGTTTTAGTTGATTTGGGGGACGCGGTAGCTGATGAATTAGCTTTACCATTTGACCGCATTTCTTTGGAGATGATATTTCGTGGTTTGTACCATTTTAGTGTTGCCTATGACAAAGGTAAGGCGGATGACCCTATTAAGTACTTCGCTGCAAAAGAGAATCAAGATTTAGGAGTTGTTAAAGCGCTGCGAAAACCAGTCTCCAAGCTGGATTTATCCCCTTTTCCTGCACCCTCTTGACAAAAGTGCAATCACTCTAACCTCTCACCGATGAGCTGGATGGGGGTGGGATCAATAAAACTAATCCCTGTAATTTTTCTTACACTTGTACGCAAGAAACAACATCACAATTGCTACATCTATAATTTTGTAAATTCATTCATAGAGCGATCGCAGCTTGGAGACGCATCGTCGTAGACATTGCTAAAAATTTACTTTTTAATTACAAATTTTGAACATCACAGCATGATAATTTATACACAGATAATATAAGGTTAATAAACGCTCACGCATCTAAACATTAATGCTAGATATAAAATTTTAGTTTTTTTCCATTACGTTTTTTTGCAGAAGCAGCAACAGCATGATCCAGAACTAATTTGTCAGATTAAAGCTTTTTTAATCAAAGTTATCGATTGATTTGGAGATCAAGTGATGAATAAGGAAACCTTAACAGATTCGTGTGTAGCCTACAAATTTAATGAAAATAACTTTGCTGTAGAAGATGAGGCCGTATGCCTCAGATACTTCGAGGAACAAGTTCTCGATTCACAGAAGTACTGGCGTCGTTTAGGCGGACGGCCGGACTTCTCCGGAAAGGTCGTTCTTGAAATTGGCTGTGGGCATGGCGCACTGTGCATCGATGCAGCTATTTCGGGAGCGCAACGGGTGATTGGTCTTGACCTCATTGGTAGCCGTATCGAATTTGCTAATCAGATCGTAGCGGAACGCTTTCCTGATATCGCCGAAAGGATAGAGTTTCATCACTTGGATATTAGCGAAATAGCACTTGAAGGCGAGGTCGATGTCGTAATTTCCAAAGACACTTTTGAACACATTATGAACCTAGATCAAGTTCTGATCTCAGTAAAACGGGTTTTGCAAAAAGGTGGTTTACTGATAACTGGCTTTAGTCCACTCTATTACAGCCCCTTTGGCGATCACGGATTCCACGCAATTGGAAAGCGCTTCAAGCTACCGTGGGCGCATCTCATTATTGGCGATGCACGTGTTGTGGCCGCTTATAATAGACACCATCCGGGAGTTAACTGTCATTCAATGTATGACCTTGGACTCAATAAACTTAAACGCCGTGACTTCCTGCAAGCTTTTGAAAAAGCCGGATTTGAAATTGTTAGCGAAACCGTGAATGCTGTTGAAGAAGCTTCTAACCTTATGCCATTGTTTCGCCTTCTGAACAAAGTTCCTGGTCTGGAAGACTACACAACTGTCAATATGTACGTTGTGCTGCGTGAGACTTAGTTGTATGCCTAAGCCATCCTCCGCTCCTTAGTTTATTGGCAATGATAAAGTTCATATTCGTAGCCGTCTACACTTGGCAAAGATTGACTATCAGACTTAACGCAAGTTTTGACGGCTTCTGCTACGGGGGCGCGAAAGTTTACCAGCCACAAGTCAAGAGGTCGTGGTAATTTATTTAGAGTATTTTCCAGAGCAATGGTGGAACTATTCGGGTCTTGCTCTTGATGAGCAAGAAGAAACAGAGGCTTTTGGGGTGAATTTGCAAGTTTAAACTCCCTAGCTACCCCCATCATTTCTCCAGTGTGTATATAAGTTTTATGAGTAGTGGCAATCAGCACTGGTGCTGAGGAAGTTTGTTGAATTAGCTGCACAAACAGGTCAGGGCGATAATATTTTTGATAGCCGAGATTGCAGATGACTGTAATTGCACTGATAAATCCCATTAGCCAAATTAACATCACGGCTTTTTTGCCGTTTATTCCCCATCTGCCTATGCTTTTTCTCCCATTTTTCCCTTGCTCTTTTCCCATCCATTCTTTGGGGGAATGCCAACAAACTGCAAGACTTGCTCCTAGTAAAACCACGATCGCAGGAAAATAAACAAAGTTATATCTAGCACCCCTGGTCAGGTCAATACCTAAAAAGTACGTAAATATAAAGAACAAAGCGATCGCACTGATAACTAATCCTGCAAGCACCTGAATCATAATCCGGGTTTCTGGGTGCTGTAGTTGAACCTTAAATCCACGCAGTAAAATTGGTACTGCCCAAATAAAGAAAATCAGCGTCACCAGTCCAGAAGGAATCACAACCAATAGTTGTGAAGATTCAACTGGTAACAGAGAAATCATTGCAATCCATGTTCCTAAAGCTTGAAAAATTGGGCTTAACAAATCTAGTCCGACGCGCGAACCTCGAATCCACTCAGTCAAATTACTACGATTTCTATTCTCTAAAAATACTGGTAGCCAAATGAAACTCGCCACACAAGTACCTACAGCAACGGCATAGATGCGCCGCCACGGAGGAGAGAAGAGGAGAGAAAGTTTGCTGCTAGTCTGCAATTGAAGCCAAGCAAGAAAAATTAAAACTACAGCTTCTGTGCAGAGGGTGAGGGTGAAGAAGTAATGGGTAGCAACACCTAAAGCATTAATTGTCACCCAGGAAAGTGCTATCCAGATGGGTAAAGGTGTGCGGTTTTGAATATGACGTGTGGCAATTACTAAGCAGAAGAGAGAAGCAGTTACCCATAAGGCTGCCAAACTGTAATGTCGTGCTTCTTGTGCTAAAAACACGCCGTAGGGTGATACTGCCATCATAGCAGCAGCCAAGTGTCCCACTAATGGCGAACGAAACGCTACCCTACCTAATATGTAAATACATGGAATGGAGGCAGCACCGATTATAGCTGGTAGCGATCGCGCCGCAAACAGCGATACTAATCCTCCGTCGCTGGGAAATAATTTCATCCACAGGTAAGCCAGCACAAAATAGAGCGGTGGATGCGTATCTTGTGTAACTAAGTTATGAACTACATCACCAATACTAGCTGCTGGGTTTGGTTGCAGTGGTTGTAATAGGATATCAGGTGCGATCGCTTGATCTAGGGGAACTGATAAAAAAGTATTCCCCAAGCTAAACACCAAGGTAGAAAACTCATCAGTCCAAGGAGGCTTTGCAGTCAAGTTCGCTAGGCGCAAACTGATGCCAATAAGCAACCACATCAAGTTCAGCAAGGGGTGAACCCAAAAAGGAGGGAGGCGATGCCAATCATGCCAATACTTGCGTTGTAAGGTAGAATTTGCATCTACTATGGGCAGCAAACGGGCAGCATAGACAGGTAGCAATGAGATAATTTTTCGGTAAAAATAAAATGCACCTTGGAAAAAAGCTCTCATTGCTGGGCCTCACACGAGTAGATTTGTAGATTTGACGTTTTAGATTTCAGTTCGTTCTAAAGTCTAAGAACAAAAATCAAAATCTCAAATCTATCGTTGTGATTATTTCACATCAGTGACGCGCCAGCTAAGTTTCAAATTAATCCAGAAATTCCAGATAGTAGCAACTGCGATCGCTATCAACTTAGCTAAATACTCATTTATCCCCAAGAAATTATAGAGAAAGTTAATTATTAGAGCTTGTAATATAACTCCTGCCAAACAGATCGCACTGAACTTCAAGAATCGCTTGAAACGTTGATGCGGATCGCGTTGCCTTTGAGAAATATCACCAAAAGTCCATAAATCATTCCATAGAAAATTATTTATGATTGCCACTCCGGCCGAAAGAATCGTACTGCGAGTTAAACCTAAATGAATCACAGTAAGCAGCAAGTAAAACACCGTTAAATCCACAAACACACCACTCAAGCCAACAAACCCAAAACGGATAAATCGACCAATGGGGAAATTGACTTTTCTACTCAACCGTCCTACTCGTCCTGTGGAAAGCCGCAACCGTACCAAGTGGTGGATGTAATCTATATATTGCTTCCATGTCACTTTACTCTCACCCTCTTTGCGTTCGCAGAACACATAGCCAACTTCGGCAACTTGGTCTACTTTTCCCCGCCCAATTACTTCTAAGAGAATTTTGTATCCTACAGGATTGAGTGTTGCATTGGCGATCGCACTCCGCCGCACCATAAAATAACCACTCATGGGGTCAGAAACTCTGCCCAGTACCCCCGGTAAAATCACCAAGCCTAACAACTGAGCGCCACGAGACAAGAAACGCCTAACAACACTCCAGCTACTAACACCGCCTCCGTCCACATGACGGCTAGCTACTGCCAAATCTGCTCCCTGTTCAACACTACCCAACAGTTGCATCAGCACTTCGGGTGGATGCTGTAAGTCTCCGTCAATCACACCCAACACATTCCCTGTGGCTGCTTGCCACCCACGAATCACGGCTGAGGACAGTCCTCGTTCCTGTTGGCGTCGCATCACCCGCAACTGGGGGTATTCTGTCGTTAAGGATTGTGCTATTTCCCAAGTTCGGTCTGGGCTATCATCGTCTACCACAATCAGTTCATAGCTTCCTGGAATAGATTCATCCAGTAACTGACTCAATATGTTAACCACATTCTTGATGTTGTCACGCTCTTTATAAGTAGGAATTACTAGGGAAAGATAAATAGATTCACCACTTGTAACCACACTGTTAGGGGGCAACTCTGAAATCTTTAATGGGCCAGTTGGTACTGTTAACAGTGAGTTGGATGAGTTTGTCTTCATAGTTTCACATTACAGAACGAGGACGTGTAAAGACCGAGGGAAATAAAGCCAGCAGATGTTTGGCTTTATTGACTGAATCTGGTTGCCAAAATTTGATGAATACTTTTGTTACAGTCGGCTATTCTGAAAAGTTTAGTAATTCCCGCAACTCAATTCAAAAGTTTTTCATAAACTTCATCTAAACTTTACATTTTACTGCTTATGTTTATGGTAATTTCTATATTTTTTTATACAATAAATACTGTACCACATAAGCTAGCTAAGTTAGTAAATATACAGTTTATCAGGACTATGCGAAGGCTTTTTTGTATTAGTACAGCTAATGTATTAATCGGAAATCATTCGTGACGAAATAGTAAGCTGATGCGCGCTAAAAAAGTATAAACACTCTTTACGGTCGTTAGCTGTTAACTATTGACGGTTAACGGTTATCAGTCATCAGTCATTGGTCATCAGCTTTCATGTAAATGTTCAAGCTAGATGCGTAGCAGTTTAGCTGTAGGGTATGTTACGAAGACTGTAAGTAAAGCGCCATTTTAGGTTTTCGGTGCGTTACGCTAACTACACGATATTCTAGTTATTTACACTTATTGATTAAGTATCAATACGGTTCAGTTAAGGCTAAAAAGCTGATTAGTGATATGAAATTTCGGAGCTTCGGCTCGTTGTCCAGTACCTCTGTGTCTCATCTTTTTAGAACGAAACTTTGATACAGGTTTTTTTACAACCCTGGGATTAGTACGGTGAACTCGTTCGGGTAACAACGTATCCAGAATCTCTACGGTTAACCAATCGAAAAAAGGGGGAATTCTTCTGGCTGTAAGTGTTGAAATTTAGGAATAGCAAGGGCGTTTGACCCGTAATGTTCCTGTAAAACTCAGACGTAATGGTGGAATTCCAGCAGTAGTTGGATCACTAACCTAACTTTTGGGAAAGCTGCAACTGTTCCAGGACGACTGCCAGGACGACCAAAAACTCTCGCATTTTCATTGCTGTCTGGGACATCGAAGCAGGTGCCATCAATGACTACAATTCTTAGTCCATTCAGAAATGCTCCTAACGTCTCCTGTGTCGCCATCGGTCTTATTAATTGATGAAATAATTGGCTCATCACCCTTGCACCTACTCGCTGTCGGGCTTGTGTAATGGCTGACTTACAAGGTACTCGCCAATATTTACCAACCTTAATCCAGGCCTCACTTAGACCATCAATCAAGTTTTTAAGTACATCCCGCATCGAGTCTTTTGACCACAAACTCATTGCTATTACAAGACTTACCACCAATTCTGTTGGTAATGAGCGCTTGCGTTCTTCTTCGCTTTGAGTGTTAGCGATCGCCTCTTCAATTGCCGTTGCTGGAATAGCCATCTCGATTGCTTTAAGCAAGTCACCATTTTGTATATTGGGAGACACCAACGAAAAATCTCTCAGATGCACCACACTTAATTTCCATTCTTCGGAACAATGCTTAATTTACATGGCTTTGAGGCTTAACTGAACCGTATTGGATTAAGTATTGGTTGACAAAATCTTAAAATTGGTAGGAAACAAGGAAGTGGTGAATCAAAAACAAGAGCTAATTACATTCTGAATCCTGAACTCTGATTTCAGAATTCTTCTTGAATCCAGATAATATCAAGACTATTTAGTAAATAAACTTCCGCTTTTAGATACAGCAATGTTATGCCCCTACAACAGATGTGGCTTCAATAAATCAAAACTGCTGTAAATATAGATAACTATATCTTAAACGTAAGAGCAGCAAAGCAATCCAAAATTTTTGCGTAGCATCTGGTAAAGAAGAAACGCAATTTTAGCCAGCATTTTGCCCCTTGATAGCACACTAAATTAAATGCATATTAATTTAATAAAGTCAAGTTTTTTCCATTTTGCTAAGAGTTTGTCAATATTTAGCGACAGATATAAAAATAAAGTTAATAAAATTTAATATATTAGTAAATAAGTATACTATTTAGCAGCCATTGGATTGTAAATATCTCGGAAGTAACAGCATAAAATCCCCCAAGAGGGCATTGCAAAAAAGGCGAAAATTTTGTTTGTTATTAATTTAATGTCTTTGTTTTATTGCTTGTATTGAGTAAATAAACATCTAAAATACAGGGTAGATCATGCATATTCCTGATGGATTCGTTTCTATTCCCGTGGCAGGGGCTACTGGTTTAGCGAGTGTAGCAGCACTCTTTATTGCCTTCGGGCGATCGCAAGAGGCTTTTGGTATCCGCCGTGCGCCGATACTGGGGCTAACCACCGCTTTCATTTTTGCCGCCCAGATGATCAATTTTCCAGTAGCAGGAGGTACTAGTGGTCACTTGTTAGGGGGAACCTTAGCTGCGATCGTTTTGGGCAGTCCGTGGGCAGGAACGTTGTGTATCGCCACAGTTTTAATTATTCAAGCTGTGCTGTTTGCTGATGGTGGCATTACAGCTTTAGGAGCGAATATTTTGAACATGGCAGTGATTGGTGTATGGGTTGGCTGGGTTTTAACCCAAACCTTGCAGAGGCTATTGGGGGGGTCTAAAGGGCGCTTACCTTTGGCTTCTGGCATCGCTGCTGGTGTAAGTGTAGTGGTAGCTGCTGTAGCTTGTGCCATTGAGTTAGCCCTTTCAGGAACTGCACCCGTAGCCATAGTTTTAGCAGCTATGGCTGGTGTGCATATTCTGATTGGCATTGGCGAAGGGATAATTACTGGGGGTGTGCTGACTTACTTAGCCACCGCTCGACCAGATTTGTTACCAGGGGAACAGCAGGAGTTTCGCGGTTGGTCTGTACCCATTGTCACGATTTTCTTGATTGCAGGAGTGTTATCACTCTTTGCCTCAGCATGGCCTGATGGTTTGGAAAAAGTCGCCGAAAACGCAGGCTTCATCGACTTAGCCGAGAAAGTACGGGTAACTGTGCCGACTCCCTTAGCTGACTATGGCATTGAGGGTTTAGGGCCAATTGGTACTAGTATCGCTGGATTGGTGGGAGCTGCGGTTTGTTTTGCTGTGGCCTTTGGGATTGCCAAGGTGGTGAAACCGAATAATGCTTAAACTTTCCTTGCCGTTACGTTTGCAACTGTCACTAGTGGTTGTAGTGGGAGCAGCTTTATTAAAGCATCATGCTTGGTATTGCTTAGGTGTATATGGCGCGATCACACTTTTGTGGGTTTGGCTGTTGCGCGTACCAATTCCCCGCTTAGGGGGATTACTCGGTACAGAATTGATCTTTTTGTCATTGCTGGCATTGCCCTTGGGATGGGAACGAGCCAGTTTTTTGCTAGTTCGTTCTCTGGTTTGTTTGGTTACGATGAATAGTTTTTTGTTAACCTTACCACCCCACAGTTTTGGTATAGCCCTTAAAGGCTTACCTGTACCAGCACCTTTAAAGGAAAACTTGTTGTTAGCTGGGCAATATATGGAAATTTTGCTCTCAGAAGTGACGCGGATGCAACGCAGCGCTCAATTACGCGGTTTGAATGGAACTGCGGGATGGTTGCGCTACGCCAGTGCTGCCATGATTGGAGCCTTGTATCTCCGTAGTCTGGAAAGGGCAGAGCGAGTCTACGCAGCAATGGTAACTCGTGGATACAACGGGCAATTGCCCATAGATTCTCCCCTCAGACCAAAAGAGCGTTTTGCCATACTAGCAGCTTGGGCGATCGCTGCTTGTGTAACTCTTACTTCTTACAGAATTTAGTGAAGTTGTAAATATTGAGTTTGTGAATCTTGAAATCTTTAACTCCTAATCCCCAATCATCAACCCATAACCCCAACGCAGCCGTAGTCGAGGTTGAGAACCTGGTGTATGCCTATTCTAGCCAGGAGCCAGTATTACAAGAAATTTCTTTTACCTTAAATCCGGGCGATCGCGTGGCGTTGATGGGAGCCACTGGTTCTGGAAAAAGCACCTTGTTGGAGAACCTGATCGGCTTAAAACAACCGCAAACTGGGAAAATTACGATTAATGGTATCCCAGTAGAACCTAAAACTCTACCCCAAGTACGTCGCAAAATCGGCTTTAGCTTCCAAGATGCCAACGACCAACTATTTATGCCAACCATCTTGGAAGATATCACCTTTGGGCCACGCAACTATGGAATGTCACCAGCAGAGGCAAGCGATCGCGCCCGGCAGTTATTGGCTGATTTTGGACTCGAAGCCTACGCCAATCGTTCCGCCCACGAACTCTCTGGAGGACAAAGACGTTTGGCCGCCCTAGCCTCGATTTTAGCCCTAGACCCAACAATTCTAATTTTGGATGAGCCGACTAACGGTCTTGATCCAGCATGGCGGCGACATTTAGCGCAAGTGTTGTTAAAGTTGCCCATCCAGGTGATGTTAATTGCTTCTCATGACCTACATTGGCTAGGCAGAGTTACTCAACGCGCTTTGGTACTGTCCGGTGGTCGCATTCAAATAGACAGCAATATTCAGCCACTTTTGCAAGATGGTGCTATTTTAGACCAGTTGGGTTTACCGATAGGTTGGTAATTCCAGATGAGGGAGAGAAAAGAGGCAGGGGGCAGGGGGCAGGGGGCAGGGGGAGAGAAGAATTACTGAATAACTCTTTTTCCTCTCCTGCCCTGCCTCCTCTGCTTTATTTACTCGTAATATTGGATACTATATTCTCGGTTTTATTGTTGTTGGGGTGTTAATGTCTGTTTCACATAAATATACTGCTATTGCTCCTGTTAGCCTGAGCATTGCTTTATTGATTACTAGTTGTAGCGACAATAAAGTCTCGCAGTGCCAGCGACTGGTTCGAGTTGTGAATGTCGGCACTTCTCTAATTGATAAAAATAAAGGAACGCAAGTGATCACCAGCATACAGCTATCTAAAGATTTAGAATTTGTGACTAAATCTATTAAAGAACTGAATTTAAAAGATCCTAAGCTGAAAGAATTTCAAGGCGGTTTTGCCAAAATTTTCCAGAATCTCAGTCAAGCGGTAGCCATTGCAGGTAAGGCGCTTGGTGCGACTAAAATAGCAGATGTCTCAACATCTGGTAGAGAAAAAATTCAAAAGGCGAGAGCCGAAATTGATTCAGCATTAACAACAGCTACAACGGTTGGCAAGCAGTCGGATACGTTAATCAATCAGATGAATAAATACTGTAGCGAGCCAGAATAATCTAATGTAATTTGGGGCATGGACCAAACAGGGTACTACTACGTTAGTTAGTTCTTAAGGGATAGCACAAGTATTTTACACTTTTGGCAAAAGTTTTAATATGCTTCTGGAACTCTAGCAGGGCAGAATGAAATCTATATAATAGCCATGACAGGAGCAATATTCCAGTTAGGAAATTCCACCGAAAGATATTCAGTAGCCTTTTTGCCATGATATAGTTCCCATTCAAATGCGGTACAACATTATATTCCAAGGTGTAGGGAACATGCCGTGCCCCTACGGGTGTACTTTCTTTCTATGGTAGATTTTACCCTAATGATTTTCTGGCTATACTAGTGGCTTAAGCCGATTGATTGATAAATTTCATCCCTTTGTATAAAATATATCAAAACAAATCAGACATATATTCAGTGAGCATTTATTTTTAAATGAGACAAAAATTTTGTCTGATATTGGAAGATATCAGTTTTCTTGGGGATTACAAAAATTTATCTGTCAGGCTAACACTACAGAGTGAATCTAGATCAATAAAACGCCTTCTGAGTTAGCACCTATGAAAGAAGAATTGATAGCCAGAGTTGTACAGGTCTTGCGAATTAATATGAGTTGGATGACTTGGAATTTATTTCTGGCTTTTATACCTTTAGCTTTGAGTGTGTTGCTATTTCGCTTTAGGCGTGGTAGCTCTTTGCTTTGGTGGCTAGGATTCTTAGTTTTCTACGCTTTCTTACCGAATGCACCATATTTGTTGACTGATGTAATTCACCTGATAGACGATATCCGCACAATTCAATCGGTTTGGATGATTACTTTAGTACTTATTCCTTTGTATTTGCTAGTAATTATCGGTGGATTTGAAGCATATGTAATCTCGTTAATTAATTGGGGTTACTACTTACATCGCATCGGCAAGAGCCAATGGATTTGGCGCGTTGAGTTGATTACCCATTTTCTCTGTGCTATTGGTGTCTATTGGGGTAGATTTTTGCGTTTCAACAGTTGGGATTTGATTACTCAACCCGATGCCTTACTTACCAAAGGAATAGAAGAAATTCTGGGAAAACAGCCTCTAGTAATTATCGCTATCACCTTTGTGGTACTTGCAGGTTTGTACTGGATTATGAAACGAGTAACTTTAGGTCTTAGGCGACCAGATAGTAGAATAGGCATAAACTCAGAACGCGCTAACTCTAACACACCAAACATTTAATGTTCATGGTGATTTTAGATTTTAAATTTGAGGTTTTAATTAGTAATTCCTCTAATTAAATTTCCTGTCAAAAGAAAGATGTAACTAAAGCCATCCTTAAGGTGAAATAGATTCAGAAGCAGACGGTTGAAGTTCAATCGCCACCATCTAAGAATGAAGATGCGATCGCATTGTTGGAAAAATCTCAGGAAATTGATACCCAAGAGTTTTGGGAGCAAATCAGAGAGCAAGGGCTGGCGATTTTTATTTCTGACAATATTTTTCGCTATTAGGGACTTCCAAGAAATAAAATATACAGCTATTGAAATGAAAAAGAGCCAAGGGAGCAGGGAGCAAGGGGAAAGTTAAAATGGGGATTCGACCTCACCTGAACGAGAACCACTTGTAAGAAGTGGGGGAATCAGACCCATGTTCCGCTCCGCTCCACAGGAGGAGTCAGGGGTCATTTCCCCCTGCTCCCTGCCCCTTCCCCCTAACAATGATTATCATTTTTAGGAACTGTATATTTTATTTTCTGGAAGTCCCCTAACATTGAGCCAATTAGTAGCGAAAGACTGCTGCAACAGGTGCCTCATCCGGCACTGCTCCTGGTTCAACGGCGTACACCGTTCCCCCATGAAAGATCGTTTGAATTGCTGCTGCATTCAGCAAATCTTCATCGCCCGGTTGAGCCTCATTGTGCCTTTCAATCTCCATTGAGTCCGGATCAAAATGTCCCCATTTTTGCACACCGACCGGAACAAAAAGCTGTTCTACACGACCATAAAACGCGCCTTGAATGACTTCGTCCAAGTCGTTTGATCCTTTGCCAGCGGCGATCGACTCATGATAGTAATCAATTGCTTTTTGCTGGTCTGCTTGAAATAGCGGCTCCACAATCGCCCAGGCTTCTGCATGAAGTTCTTGTATTGTTTGCTCCTTTGTGTTGTGTTGAATTCCTTCTTCCACAATAAAATTGTAGGTATTCGCCTCTTGGTAAATCGGCAGTAAATAGTTAACCCCAGCTAGCACAAGTGGCGATCGACGATTGCGAAAGAAATCATGCAAGCTTTTATCCACTAGATAAAAATATCGCAGCAACTCTTCTTTGACATTTTCACGCCCGCCGCCGTGTCCGTGATAGGAACCACCCGCTTGCAAAGCTGAACGACCTGCGCCCGCGCCCTGGCGTCGCTGTTCATCTTTCGACGTTTCTTCGTCATACTGCAAGGCCTCATCCATACTCTTCGGCATGCCTTCGATTTCAACTTCACGCGTCATGCCATAGCGATTGCCTTCCAAAAGCCGCACATCGCGCTGACCGAGCGTGAGAATATAAAAGCGGTTATCTCCGCTCAACAGCGGAATTAACGGCTTAAGATGAAAGCGAGTGTTCACGACCACCAGTTCAATTATGTCGATCGGCACACGATAGAAGCGGAAGAATCCTTCTGAAATGAATAAAGCTAAACCTGCGTCCTGATGCTGCCAAAAGTCATCTTCATCCAACTCGATCGCGGGTTGAAGAAATTGATCTAGATCAGTCGAACGCAATTCGTATTTTCCTATCTCTGCTTCTGCCTGCCGAATGAGATTCTTAAAGCGGACAGAGTTTTGCTGAGTTTCTGACCCAAGCTGCACGGTCGGCATGTAGATCGATACACATAGCCCTTGCGGCTGTTCGACAAGTTCTTTCAGTTCTTCGATCGAAAGGAAGCTCATATTATTTATTAAGGTGAAGTTAAAGAGAGATAAAAGCAGGTTTTGCACATAACAATCGTAAAAAATTTTCCAAGCTGAAGCCCCTGCCGAATGGTAGAAAAAGCTTGATCGTTTAGAAGGGGTATATCTAACGAAGACACGCCCATTAGTATTGGACTTTGGACAAAAAAGAAGTGTTCGCGTAAATTACGACTCTGTTGGCGAATTCAAAAAAGCCATGCTTTCTGGTTAGCAAGGTGAGGGTTAGTAGCTTTGCTAACTCTTGCCAACTCCGTAATGAAATTCACACGAATTATTTGGTAGTGATACTGGTAAAGCATCTAACAACCTCCAAGAAGTTGTCTCAGCCGCTTATTACCAACGAGTCGATTCATTACTAGTTGCAGTTGGTCAGCAACAGTGGGGTTTATTCGATCCAACCTCAGAAACGGTTTATTTGCATCCAGAAAAAAAAGCTGGTGATGAGGATTTGTTGGATTTTGTTGCTGCTCATACTTTATCAACGAAGGCAGGAGTTAGGGGGCAGTTCAAGAGTAGAGGAAAACTGACCCCTAACTCCTGCCCGTGACCGGAGGGAACTTGGGTTTAAGACCCCCACCAAATTAAAAATTTGGTGGCTTTTATTCAGGTTTGAAGAGATTCCATATAGCACAGCCGTTGCGGCGATTTACCGATATTGACATTTTGATGGTGTTGTATAAAGTTGAATGTGCTATATACAACACCAACTATGATTACTATTCGCTCCTTTATCAGTCAATCTCTAATCGGTTTAGCTCTTTTGAGTGCAACGGCTGTGTTTACCCAGACTGCAACAGCAGAAACAATAACTGGACAATCGGGGAATGTGCGAGCAGAAATATCTTACGAGAAGCCAGAGGAATATAAGTATAAAAATGTGCGGTTGAAAATTATCCGAGCAGGTAAAACTGTTTTGGATCAAAAACAGCTGCAAGAAAATGAATATGACAGACCTTTAGGAAATATATCTGGACAAGAAAATAACTTACCAGTGCGAGACTTAGACGGTAACAAAGAACCAGAAATAATTGCCGATTTCTATACAGGTGGAGCGCACTGTTGTACTTATTCATTGATTTATCGCTATGACAAGAAATCCCAAAAGTATATTAAGATTCGCCATGAATGGGGCAATGGTGGCTATCGGCTCAGAGATTTAGACAAAGATGGACTGCCAGAGTTTGATAGCCAAGACGATCGCTTTGCCTATGCTTTTACAGCTTATGCTGGTTCTGGCTACCCCCTGCAAATTTGGCATTATCGCCAAGGTAAAATGGTTAATGTAACTCGCCGCTATCCCAAATTAATCTCCAATCATGCCTCAGAGCTATGGCAAACTTATATCCAGGCACGACAACAAGGCGATGATGGCAAGGGCTTTTTAGCAGCTTATTTGGCAGATAAATATCTGCTGGATCAAGGACAGGATGGTTGGAAGCGAGTGCAGCAAGCTTACAAAAACAGCGACCGCAGCAAATTTTTCGCCGATTTACGTAAGTTTTTACGCGAAACTGGCTATATTAGATAAAATTACTTTTTTCCGTCTTTTAATTCACGTCGTGCAGCTGCTAAAATTAAGCGCTGTTCAGCACGAGCGATCGCCTGATAGGTTCGCTCCACTGCTTCCGGTTCCACAGAAATAGAAGTTATCCCCCATTCCACTAACTGATCGATGATTTCTGGATAGAGGGCTGGTGCTTGACCGCAGATTGAACAAGGTATACCGGCACTTTTAGCCATTTGGATCAGTTGAGCGATCGCACCCATAACTGCCGGATGACGTTCATTAAATACTTTTCCTAGTTGTCCTTGCTCTCGATCCACTCCGAGCAATAATTGGGTCAAATCATTTGTACCAATAGAAATTCCGCCTGCACCTGCTTTGACATATTCTGGCAGTAAAAATAGGACGCTTGGCACTTCTGCCATCATCCACAATTGAAACTGTGACACCTCAGTTAAAAGAGCTTGCTCAACTTTACGACGGCAAAAGACAAATTCTTCCACAGTCCGAACAAAAGGCAACAGTAAATTCACATTGCTGTAACCAGCTTGCTGTACACTCGCTAAAGCTTGCAGTTCCAACTCAAAAACTGCGGGATTTTGTAAATAGCTGAAAGTGCCGCGTTCACCCAACATCGACTGTGACGAAGATGGTAAATTATTACTCAATGATGTTAAATCTTGCGGCCAATCTAAAGAACGATAAAAAATTGGTCTTGGTGCAAAGGCATGGGCAAACTGCATAATCTGCTTAGACCATCGCTCTAATAATTCTGCTTGTCGCCCGCCTAAAATCCAACCATTAGGATGTTGCCCGTCCAATATATTTAGTACCATCAATTCTGAGCGCAACAACCCCACTCCATCCACAGGGAAGTTTTGTACTTGTTCTATTAAACTGGACTGACTTAAATTAACCAGCAATTGAGTAGCAATCATAGGTGAATGAGAAGTAAAGGGAGGACAGGATGGAGAGGTAGGGAGATGGAGAGGATTTTCTACGACTTTCCTCCTCTCCATCTCTCCCCTTTTCCCACTTTCCCCTTCTCCTCTAAGCCGATAAACTTCTCCTCTATCGCCATCGAGCAGGAGTCGTTCGCCAGTTTTGATTAAGGTTGTAGCAGATGTTGCGTTGACTACTGCTGCGATACCTAATTCTCTAGCAAGAATTGCAGCGTGGCTGGTTAATCCGCCTTGTTCGGTAATAATACCACCAACTTGTTGCAGTAATGGTAACCAATCAGGTGCAATCGCTGGTATAACTAAAATCACTCCCTTGGGCAATTCTTCGGGTTTCTGTAGCGGATTAATAATTACTAAGGCAGTCGCCACAACACGTCCTCCTGCCGCCCCTAGCCCCCTAATGAAGTGTGCGTGGGTGATTACATGGGGAGAACTAACTTGTGTAATGTAGAGCTTGCTAGATGCAGTTTGCTCCGTGATAGTCCATTTAATGGTGAAGGTTTTACCTAGTTCACTTACCAGTTGAGTTCCCAGAGTAATTATTTGTTGTAAGTATTCTTCTTGTAAAGCGTACTGTTTTTGTTGGGCTTCGGGAAGTAGATAGGTACTTAGGCAAGTGTAATCTGGTGTTAGCGCTGACTTGGACACGGGTTCGGAAAAAGCTCCAACTGCTGCATCACCCACACCATAAGCCAGCATTTTATTGCCCAACTGTTGCTCCACAACACCGACTGCCTGTTGAATATAGTAAACATCTGGCTGGACTTCGCCAAGAGCGATCGCAATTCCTAATCCCCAAGTAGCTTCAATTTCCCACCCAGAGGAGTTGGCTCTGAGCAAACCACTAGCGATCGCATTCTCAACAGGTTGAACCAAAACCGCTAAACTGATTTGTTGCAGGTTAATTCCTGCCCGTTGCCAATATAGTAGACTTCTGGCACGAAATATCTGGCTCCAGGTACGCTTTAGGGCAGAAGCGATCGCTTCGGGTTCGCACTGGCAAAATACCGACTCCAGCAAACCAGATATATTCTTCATCCCTGAAGTGGCATTTGCTACTGCTAAGGTAGGTCGAAGAATCAAACAGCCAGTTGGCCATTCTCTAGCTGCTTGGAAAATTGTACTCACCCAATCCTGTGGCACAGTTGCAGTGAGAATTTCTTGGCGCAGGCGACTAGCCACCTGCTGAAGTTGACGCCAATTAGTGACATCCAAGTGTAATGAAGAATGGGGTAAGTCAGCCACTAATGATTCTGAACTGTTGAGATTTTCGAGAAATTGCCGTAAAATTTCCGCCGGAACGACAAAACCAGGCACCACCGGATAGCCACGCTGGATAATTTTGCTCAAGTAAAACGCTTTGTCACCTACTTTGGCGCGGTCTTGTAGTTTAATTTGGTCTAGCCAGTAGAGTTTATCCACTCAATTTGTTAGTTGTCAGTTGTCTATTTGTAGCCACAGCCATTTCCTCTTGGTACGTTATCAACCGTAAATTCACTAGCTGCTCGCTACTAGGAGAGGAGGTTCTAGCATTTACGTTTAATTTCCGACCTTATTAGGCTTAATTACTAGTTACATGATAAATTGCTGTAATTTGACTCCTTTATAAATCAGATATTTTCCTTCATTTAGCCTCTCTTCCCTGAAATCGGGGGTTTAGAGACTTGCGCGAGTTGTAGATGGCGGTATTATATTTAATTATTGAGTGTATGGGTTAAATCTAGCAATTTGAGGTAAAATTTTATAGTTCAATAATTTTAAATAGTTAAAACCCATTTAATAAACTTAAAATTTATGTAGTTTGCCGAGATTACGATAATTGTGATCATTTAACGATGTAAATATACATTATATTTTTTTCAAAAATAAAATCTTATTGATAAATAATTCTAACAAGTAAGATATTAATTTTTTTATTTAAAAAAGCATTATCGAATTGATAGAATTTAAATATCATATAGGCTCTTAGATAGTACTTGTTGAATTAGACTCCATCAATAAAAGATTAAAATATTTTTGCGCTATTTTTGTAAAAATATTAATTAATCTAATAGCTATAGCGAAAGTTTGCCTACCTTTAACAATGGGATTTTGTCTCAATTCTTGTTAATTTATATGGTAACTGGATTTCTACTGTGCTGTACTAGTATATAAAATTCTCTACCCCAGACTAAGCATTGTTAAACACTTACTACCTTGCAACTAATGATTGGCTAAATATCAGCTTCAGGCTGTGCCTTGCATTGGTTATTGGAGCAATTATCGGCTTAGAACGCCAAATTAGGCATAAACCAGCCGGTTTAAGAACTCATATGCTGGTGAGTTTCGGTTCAGCCATGTTTACTCTCATAATTATGCAAGCAGATGGGTCACAGCCCAGTGATGATGCACTTAGCCGCGTGATCCAGGGGATTGCAGCCGGTGTAGGATTTCTCGGTGCTGGAGAAATTGTGCGCCAATCTTCTCAAGAATCACAGCAACTTGAAATTCACGGACTTACATCAGCAGCAGCTATTTGGGTTTCGGCTGCTTTGGGAATTGCTGCTGGCTGTGGTTTATGGCAGTTAGCATTAATCGCTGCTTTGTTGACTTTTTTGGTTCTTACCGTTTTTAAAAGGCTAGAAAAACATCAGCGTAATTCATAATTACTGTTGGATTATCTCTCCTGCTTTTACAAAAACAATTTGAGAGGATTTCAACCATTGGGAATCAAAAGAACCCAAATGAGTAGTAGTAATTAGGGTCTGAAAGCGGTCTTGAATGGCATCGAGCAATTGATTTTGGCGCGATAAATCGAGTTCGGCAAGAACATCATCAAGTAATAGCAATGGTGGCTCTTTGACGACTTCTTCAATTAATTGTAATTCGGCTAATTTTAAGGCTAGAACCAGCGTTCGTTGTTGACCTTGAGAACCGTATTGACGAGCGGGTGTCTGGTTAATAGTTAATTCTATTTCGTCACGATGGGGGCCGACAAGAGTAGTGCCTTGGTGCATTTCAGCAACGGCTCGCTGCTGAATTTTTGCTAAAAAAGCTTGCTGCACTTCTTCTGGATGGTTATCCTCTGAAATAATATTAGGCAGGTAATTGATATGCAGAACTTCTGTACTGCCGCTAATACTGGCGTGCCAAGCACTAGCAATGGGAGCTAATCTTTGGATGGCGCGATCGCGTCGTCTAATTACTCTGGTTCCTGTAGTAGCTAACTGTGCATCCCACACAGCCAATTCTGAGTGTAGAGACGTTGCATCCAATGTTTCTATATGGCGTTTTAAAAAAGCATTGCGCTGGCGTAACACATGGTTATACTGCTGCAAAATGTGAGCATAAACTGGTTCAAGTTGAATTAAGAGTGTATCTAACCAGTTGCGGCGACCTTCCGGGCCGCCGCGTACTAGGTCTAAATCCAGGCTGGAAAATTGGACTGCATTGAGAACGCCGAGAAAATCCATTTGACGGCGGATAAATTCACCATTGAGAGCAACGGTACGTCGACCATTGCGGCGCAGCGTTAACCTAAGGTCACTAATGCCTGTTTGCCGCTCAAGGGTGGCATTAATTTGGGCTACGGCTTCCCCTTCTTGAACTAAATCGCGATCGCGGGTCATACGGTGCGATCGCAATGTCGCCAGTAACTCCACCGCCTCCAACAAATTCGACTTTCCCTGAGCGTTATTACCTACCAAAATTGTTTTGGCAGCATTAAACTCAACCTGTTGGTCTTGGTAATTGCGAAATTGTCGGAGGTTTAGAGTTTTCAGGTACATAGTGAGGATTGGGCATGGGGCATTGGGGATTGGGCATTGGAGAAGGTGAGACAAAGAAGAAACAGGGGAGCAGAGGGGTAGAGGAAAATTATTAATCACCAATACTTCTCTTCTTAGGCTGCGCCCGAAGCGTAGCTATGCCGCAGGCTTTACGGCTTCTCCATAGGAGTACGCTCAGTACAAGTGCCCCATGCCCAATTTACACAGCCTTCTTGCCCATAATCCGCAGAAATATCTTCTCCGCTTCAATCCACACAAACATTAAGGCACTGAAGCCAATACAAATCCCCAACTCTTGCAGATTCAGATAGTGAGTACCAAAGAAATCTCGCAGGGGTGGGACGTAAACTAGCATCAACTGCAAAATTGTAGTCACGACAACAGCCGCTAGTACAAATATATTGGAGAAGGGATTCATCTCGATGGCCAGTCGGTTGTTAGAGCGAATGGCGATCGCATGACCCATTTGGGCGAGACATAAGGTAGTGAATACCATTGTCTTCCAAGTATCCCGATTGCCCTGATACTCAGGGGCATGGGTATGTTGATAAGCCCACCACATTAAGGCAATGCTGATAATGGCAAAAATTATCCCAATGCGAATCATGTAAGAACCCAATCCCCTAGCGAAAATACTTTCGCGGGGGCTAAAAGGCGGACGCTGCATCACATCCGGTTCTGGAGGTTCCACAGCTAATGCTAAGGCTGGTAAACCGTCTGTTACCAAGTTCATCCAGAGAATTTGCAAGGGGGTAAGGGGAACCCCTCCTAAACCAATTAGGGGTGCAGCTGCAATGGTGATAACTTCGCCAATGTTACTGCCCAGAATGTATTTAATAAAGCGGCGAATATTGGTGTAGACAACTCTACCTTCCTTGGTGGCACTGACAATGGTGGCGAAGTTGTCATCAAGTAATACCATGTCACTGGCTTCTTTACTGACATCAGTGCCAGTAATGCCCATCGCAATACCGATGTCGGCTTGTTTGAGGGCTGGGGCATCGTTAACGCCATCACCTGTCATCGCCACGAATCTGCCCCGGCGTTGCAGTGCTTGGACAATTCGCAGTTTGTGTTCTGGGGAAACCCTAGCATAGATGCTCACTAGGTCAACGTTTTGCTCTAGTTCCTGGTCACTCATTCGTTGCAATTCTTGACCTGTGAGGACGCGATCGCCTTCTTGAGCAATTCCCAAATCGGTAGCGATCGCTCGTGCTGTTAACTGGTGATCGCCAGTAATCATTACTGGGCGAATGCCTGCATCCCGACACTCTTGGACTGCTGCCCTCACCTCTGGGCGTGGTGCATCCAGCATTCCCACCAACCCCAGCCACACTAACTTTTGTTCGGATGTTTCATCTGAACCTTCCGGTGGAATCTGTGCCAGGGGTTTGTAGGCAAAACCTAGTACCCGCAAACCTTTACTCGCCATTTGGTCATTTTCTGCCAAAATTTTCTGGCGTTGTGCTTCGGTTAAGGGGGCTGAGTGATTGGCCAAATGAATTTGAGTTGAACGCGCCAAAATTAACTCTGGAGAACCTTTAGTAAACATTAAGTAAGGTTCAGATTGGAGAAAATTAGCGATCGCAGGGTCAACGCCTCTCGAAGATGCATCACCTGTAGCGACTCCCTCCACCTGGGAAATCACGCTCATCCGCTTACGTTCCGAGGAAAAGGGAAACTCGGCAACGCGAGGTAATTTACTGTTCCACTGGTCTTTTTCAATTCCAGCTTTTCCCGCCAAGGTGACTAATGCTCCCTCTGTAGGATCGCCCAAGATTGCCCATTCACCTTGTTCTTTTTGTAAGACTGAATCATTACAAACAGCACAGGCGACTGACAAAGCTGAGATTTCTGGAGACTCCTCTAAAGAAATTTTTTGACCATCTAACTGAAAGTCCCCCGTGGGAGCATAACCTGCGCCGGTGACGCGAAAACTTCTGTTATTGGTGAAAACCGATTGCACCACCATTTTGTTTTGAGTCAGCGTACCGGTTTTATCAGAACAAATGGTAGTTACAGAACCTAATGTTTCCACTGCTGGCAGTTTGCGAATTAAGGCATTCTGACGCACCATTCGCTGGGTTCCCAGTGCCAGGGTGACGGTAATTACAGCTGGTAAACCTTCTGGCACCACAGCAACCGCCATACTTAAAGAAACTTCCAAGAGTTCTTGGATGTTGCTAAAGCCTCTTGCCTGGATAACGCCACCGACGACAACAATGGCAACGAGAATTAAAGAACCCGTAACCAGAACGTTGCCTAATTGAGTCATCCGCTGCTGTAACGGCGTAGGTTCACTTTCCACCGACTGCAACATAGTGGCAATTTTGCCTAGTTCTGTTGTCATGCCAGTGTTAGTTACCAGAACCTTCCCCCGTCCTTGGATTACTTCGGTTCCTTGAAATACTAAATTGATGCGATCGCCTAGATCTGCTTCTTCTGGCAATTTTAACGTTGCCTGTTTATTCACAGATTGGGCTTCACCTGTCAGTGCCGACTCACGCACTTGTAAATTCGACTGTTCAATCAAGCGTCCATCTGCCGCTATCTGCATCCCGGCTTCCAGCAGCATTATATCCCCTGGAACTAGTTCCTTGGCTGCTATCTCTACCAATCTGGTGTTGCGGATGACTCGCACTAAGGGAGAGGTGAGTTTTTTCAAGGCTGCCAAGGCTTTTTCGGCGCGGCTTTCTTGGACGTAGCCAAGTATGCCATTAAGGATGACAATTGCTAAGATAGCGATCGTATCTTTAAATGGCACTTCACCAGGCTTCAAATCGCCCGCCCGCAAAGCCACCAGGTCTAAAATCCCAGAAATCAGAGCTACGCCAATCAGCATCAACAACATAATGTTCTTGAACTGATCCAGCAGAATTTCCCAAGTACTACGGCCAGCAGTTTCTTGAAGTTCGTTGGGGCCGTATTTTTGCAACCTCTGTTGAATTTCTTGGGGTGTTAAACCACTGTCTGCGTTACTATCGAGCAGGTCTAACGCTTTATCAATTTCTAAACTATGCCAAACGGCGGCACCTTCAGGCAGAGAATTAGCAGACATCGTGTAGGTCACAGGAATGGTTATAGAATTCGATCATAATTTAGTGATGGCAGGAATTCCATCTTCTAAAGTTACATTAAGGCGATCGCTCAGTTGTATGAAGAAGGCAGGAGGCAGAAGGAGCTTTTCAGTTGGGGATTCAACACCGCATAAATTGAAGTTAATTGAAGTCACTGAACTATCGTTTAAGTGGGGGTCTTAAACCCAAGCTCGCTCTAGTCGCAGCAGTTCAAGAGTGAGGGCATTTTTCCTCCTACCTTTCTTAATGAATATATATGTAATTCTTAACATTTGTGAATTCCTCCTATTTTGACATAGTATTATTTCTCACGAAAGATTTTATCGGAACACATTTTACTGATAATTATAAGTAATAGAGCTTTGAAGCTTTGTTACAGAGGATATGCCAAAATTAATTTTAGGCTGCCATTGCTTTCATTTATATTCCGTAATCAACAGCTAGGATGCATGTCCCGATTGCATTCCTTATCTTTGAGACGCTACGCGAAAATTTTTAATTTTGCGGAAAGTTGACCCAGTCGCTTATGTATTTCCTCGCTCAAGCGAACTGGCGTGTCAGGAAGGTTTCCCGATTTAGCAAACTTTTCAAGAAGAATTTTAAATTTTGAATTGCCCAGGTGCGCTAAACCATTCAATAAATATGCTTAATATGAGTTTTGCACTCCCCACGACCGTTAGCCAGATGTTTGGGCAAAAAACAATTCGACCGCTTACTGCTGCTACCCTGTGTGGCATTACTTTCATTAAAGACAGACTGATTGGCATTGATAGTATTAAAGGGCATCTACTAGAAATTGATCCGACCTCTGACAACAGCAAAATTCTCAATCCTCATCAAGTTAAAGAATTTACTGATGTCACTGGTCTAGCTGCGTGGGAAGATACCCTGTGGGTGAGCCGAGAAAATAGTGTTTACTTGTGCAATCTCAATGTTTTGGGTCTAGAACATTTTGTGACATTGCCTTATCCTGCTGACGGCGTTGCTGTTTGGGAAACAACAGTTTATATCACCTGCCAACGGCTGGGCTACATTCTGGTTTATGACCGCGAAACGCGAAAAGAGATTACCAAATTTTATGCCCCTGGAGTTGGGATAGAGAATTTAGCAGTCACTCAGGAAATGCTGTGGATTTGCGATCGCACCGAACAATCAGTTTACGCGATGGACAGGGCCACAGGAGAACTTCAATTCAGTGTCTTGACCCCCTTTGAATGTCCCACAGGCATAGCAATCCATAAAAATGCCGAAACAGGCAAAGAAAGTATTTACGTCGCTTATGCCTCAGAGGAGGCTTATATTCGGGACAACCCCAATGCTGATCCGAGTCATGAGCTAACATTCCGCGATCGCACTTTTATTCACCCTCTGTACTATCATTACGATCCAGATAAGCGCTACGCCCTCTCTAATGGCTATCTGATTGAAATGTCTTATGCTGAGGAAATTGCACCCTTAGACGAGGTTTATTTACCTGATGTCGAATGGCGCATCGCCTTACCATCCGAAACTGAACGTCAAAAGGTGAAACACGTTGAACCCATTGGTATACCTTTTACTGAAGAAGTGATACAAGGGCAACGTGTAGCAGTCTTCAAATTTGATTCTCTTGCTCCAGGAGAACGGCATATATTTGGCTGGAAAGCACTTTTGGAAGTTCGAGGCATTAAGTATCGCATCACACCCAGAGATATGGAAAACGTTCCTGATCTTTCCCCAGAATTACAAACGCGCTACCTAGTAGATGACGACGATTTAGCAATGGATACTACCATTGTTCGCCGTGCCGCCAGAGAAGCGATCGGTTCTGAAACCAATGTCCTGCGGAAAATGCACAGCATCCGCAACTACGTCTATGATGAGTTGTCTTATGGTATTAAACCTTACATTGACACGCCAGATACAGTTTTAGAACGGGGTGTTGGTTCCTGTGGCGAATATGTCGGGGTTTTACTTGCCCTATCCCGTTTAAATGGCATCCCCTGCCGTACTGTAGGTAGATACAAATGTCCTCCCCATAGTGACTTCGTAGGAGTACCGCTACAACCCGACTTTAATCATGTTTGGCTGGAGTTCTACGTCCCGAATTTTGGCTGGTTGCCAATGGAATCAAATCCTGATGATATAGGTGAAGGTGGCCCTTATCCGACGCGCTTTTTTATGGGCTTATGCTGGTATCACATTGAAATTGGTAAAGGTATCACCTTTGAAACCGTCACAAGTCAAGGTGAACGGCTAACCAAAGAAGATATCCCCATTGGCGATTTGGCGATAAATCATATTCGGTTCACAATTCTTAAAGAATTACCGCCTTTTTAAATTAGGGAATTGGGCGTTGGGGATTGGAAAGAGGCAGAGGGGCACAAAGCTTGGAGCAGAGGGGAAAGAGGTAATTTTTTATTCTGCCCCCTACTCCCTGCTCCCTACTCCCTACTCCCTGCTCCCTGCCTCCTGCCCCCCACTAGCTATTAACTCTTAAACTAGGCATTGGATACGATTGATGCTGCTTAAAATTAGCAAACTCACAGATTGAGTTAAATGGACAAAAGCGGCAGTGAGAGCCAGGATTGGGAGGGAAAATTTTACTGAAATTACTAGTTTCTTCCTGATATTTTTGCAAATCGTGCTGGTGCTTGTGGGCAATATTAGCTAACTCAAATTTTAAGTATTCTAATTCACTATTATTGATGCTAATTAACTCAGATTTTTTACATATTTCTAAATTATAAAATGATGCAACGGCTTCCCGTCCAGGGTAAAGATAACGAGCAGCTACCAAATAAACTAATGCCTGTCGTCGGTCAAAAGCCGACTTACCAGTTTTGAAATCTAAAATATGTAAAGTGTCATCAGACTCAATGAAAACGCAGTCCATAGCCGCATATAAGCGAAAGCAATAATCTTCTTGTTCAACTACTATCGGTTTAGGAAAGCCTTCATCACCCGGAGTTAATTGGATAATATCTTTATCCAAAAGCAACGGCGCATCATGATATTTTTTCAGGATTTGCAGCACGCGTTGCTGGACTTGATCGCTTGAGTTGCCTAATTTAAGTAGCTGTGCAACTCTTTCTACACCATCGGCTTGCTTCAACAGATACCTGTGATGATGAAACTCATAAATGCCTTTTTGGGCAAGTATGCCAATCCTCTGGGGCGCGGTGGCTTGGGTTAAAAGGGCTTTAACTTGTGGTTCGTGTTGCCGTGCTTTGATAAACCCCCGTCTCATCTGGCAATGCCAGCGTTCTTGCCCAGTCGCTGGGGCAACTAGAGACCAAAGGTGATAACTGGCAAAAGGTCGATCGGGGGTTGACATTGCTCAGAAACAGTGAGAGAAAATACGGGGGGAGAAGTTTAAGCTAAGGTTTGCTTAGAAAAGAACTTCGGAGGATACTTACTGCTACACACCCTTTGCGGGAAGCTTTGATAGTACTGATAATGTACGGGGGCAAGTGGCAAAAATGTCCAGCAAGATAAAGTTTGGTACTGATGGATGGCGAGGGATTATTGCCGATGACTTTACTTTCCCCAATGTGCGGAAAGTAACAAGGGCAATCGCCGCTTATTTGGAAACAGCCTACACAAAAGACAGACCAGTACTTATTGCCTACGATACTCGCTTTTTAGCTGACCAGTTTGCCCAAACAGCGGCCCAAGTTTTAGCAGATTTAGGTTGGACTGTAAAAATTACTAATCAGGATTGCCCTACACCAGTAATTGCCTACAACGCCCGTCATCTAAATTCTGCTGGGGCGTTAATGTTTACTGCTAGTCATAATCCAGCACCCTACTGTGGAATTAAATATATACCCGATTATGCCGGGCCTGCCACTCCAGAGATTACTGATACTATTGTGGCAAATATAGAAAGTGCATCGGATAAGTTGCCTGGAAGCAACCCATCAGGTTCAATTTCAATTTTCGATCCGAAACCAGATTATTTACAATTTATCTACACCCTACTTGATATAGAAAAGATCAAAAGCGCTAATTTAAGGGTAAAGTACGATGCTTTGTATTCTACCTCTCGCGGCTATTTAGATAAAGTTTTGCAACATTGTGGCGTTCAATTAGAGAGTTTCCACGATTGGAGGGATGTTTTATTTGGGGGTGGAATGCCAGAACCCAAAGGAGAACAATTAGTTGAATTAATGGAAGCAGTACTTCACGATCAAGCTGATTTGGGCTTGGCAACGGATGGAGATAGCGATCGCTTTGGTATCGTTGATGAACAAGGAACCGTTCTTACTCCTAATACTGTACTGTTAGTTCTAGCGCGTCATTTAATCAAAAATAGAGGTAAAACAGGGGCTATCGTTCGCACTGTAGCGACAACCCACCTGCTAGATAATTTCGCTGCTAAAAATGGACTGCAAATTTATGAGACAGCAGTTGGTTTTAAATACATCGGCGAAAAAATGCGAGAAACTGCCGTATTAATTGGTGGAGAAGAATCAGGCGGTTTGAGTATTATTGGGCATATTCCCGAAAAAGACGGGATTTTAGCCGATATGCTGGTGGCAGAAGCGATCGCTTATGAAGGCAAACCCCTGAGTCAACTTGTCAAAGAAGCGATCGTAGAAGCCGATGGCCCCCTTTACAACAACCGCCTTGACTTGCACCTCACAGAGGCTCACAAAACCGCCGTCATCGACTCCTTTACTAAAAATCCACCTACAGAGGTAGCAGGAATTAAAGTCAAGGAAGTGGGGCGTAAAGACGGTATTAAGCTGTATTTAGAAGAAGGGAGCTGGGTGCTGCTGCGTCCTTCTGGTACAGAACCACTGATGCGCGTCTACCTAGAAACCAACACTCCCGAAAAACTCACCAAAATCGCGCGAGAGTTAGAGAGTGCCATTGTTAAATTAGAGGCATAAGAAAGAGGAGTTAAGAGTTTTAAGGAGGCAGGAGGACGTTCGCGCAGCGTGTCGTAGACAAGGCAGTTCTTGCTGGAGGTAATCCCCATAAATAAATTTAGGGGCTTTAAACCCTTGATTGCTGAGGGCAAAAAAATATATTTTCTGCCTCCTGCCCTCTGCCTTTCTTCGGGAAATTAATAATTCTTAACTTATATTTATTAACATTTATTTATGGTTCTAAATTAATAGCTCCTAGCTTCTCGCTTCTCCTTAAATCAAAATATGAAAACTTTTGCTCCTTTTTTGACAACCCTAATAATAGCTATTTGGGTAATAGCGATCGCAATTATTTCAGTCCAAAACGCCACACCCGTATCTTTAAAATTCTTAACATTTCAATCGATTCAGATCCCAATGGGTTTACTGCTAGCTTTTAGTGCCTGTGTAGGGTTAATTGGCATGGCACTGCTGCAACCTCTGTGGGGACTTGCTAGTTTTGGGCAGCGTAATTCTCGATTGGAAGACGATGCCGAATTTTTTGTTGATGATGAAGATTTTTGAGGGCTGATATAGCATTATTTGTGAACAACAAGATACCCCGATTTCTGAGATAAATCGGAGTATTTGAGTTGTGGAAATATGACAGCGTGTCTTTTGACATGATTTTACTATTACAGCAACAATACTACGCGGTGACTGTTTTTAGTTGGTGTGAAAGAGAACGTGAAAAAGGATTTTTTGTTGCTAACAGTTGCTTTACCGAGTTTACTGCTAGCGTTTCCTGGTTTTGCTGCTGAGAATGAAATTAAGCAGAGAAATACTGATAAATCAACCGAAGTCATTTCAAATATTCGGAGTTTGAGTGAAATTGAGCTACCCGCTACTAATGCCGAATTATTAACTCAACAATCTGTACCGAGTGAAGTTAATCCAGAAACTCAGCCAGAAACAGAGCAAACTCCGAGTGATGATGCAGATATTTCTATAGAAGTAATTGCAGAACCAGACAACCTACCTCAATCTACTCCAACTTATGTAATTGATAAAGAAGAAATTCAAAAACAGGGCGCTACAAGTTTAGCCGATATTTTAAAAAGAATGCCTGGTTTTGCTATCAATGATGTAGGTCATGGTGCAGATATTCATACAGGTACATATTACCGGGGAGCCTCAATTAATCAGTCTGTATTTCTGATTAATGGCAGACCAATTAATAATAATGTTAACAATTATCATGGTGGAACTGACTTAAATAGCATCCCTGTAGAGGCTATTGAACGAGTAGAATTATATAGCGGCACAGCTTCTGCATTGTATGGTTCTTCAGCCTTTGGGGGAGTTGTGAATATCATTACCAAACAAGGTTATGGCAAACCGCAATTGAACGCTATTGTAGAATTTGGCTCATTAAATTTAAATAATCAACAAGTAACCTATGGTGGTTCATCTAATAATGTCAATTACAACTTTAGCTTTGAAAGATTCTTTATAGATAACCGTTACCGCGTCCCTGTAGGCGCAGCAAATCGTGATGAGCAGGGATTCTTATCAAATGCAGACACAGCTACAAGTACCTATTTTGGTAGCATTGGTCTAGATTTAGATCAGAAAAATTCATTGAATTTAGATGTTACTGCACTCAGCAGTCGTCGCGGCTTAATTTATTTCGGTTCCCCTCTTCAAAGAGATAGATTAGACCACGATGGTTTAAATGTTGGCTTATCCTGGAAAACTCGGCTAGGTAATGGGGAAAGCTCCAATCTTACAACCTCAATTGGTTATAACCAAAATTATTTCAGCACCTATGGCCCGACTGGAGAATTTTACCGTACAGCATCTTTAGATACACAACAACTTACAGCCAGGGTAGATCATGAATGGAAAATTACTTCTAATAATAAATTACGCTGGGGATTAGATTTGAAAAACACCGACTTAATCGGTGATGTTTTAAGTACAAATCCTGATAGAATTGCCAATAATGAAACTGAAGATAGGAGTTTGTTTAATACAGCTTTATTTGCTGTTAATACTTGGAATATCAGCGATAATTTTCTGATAGATTTAGGGCTAAGACAAAGCTTTGACAGCCAGTTTGGAAATTATCTCAACCCTAGTGTTGGGTTACGTTATGCGGTCACACCATTAGTAGCAGTGCGTGGAAGTTGGGCAGGGGCACAACGCAATCCTGGGTTAGATCAGTTGTATGTTTATGATACAGTTCATGGGTGGGAACCTAACCCTAATTTAAGACCGGAAACTGGCTCTACTTGGAGTGCCGGAGTAGATGTGAATTTTTCGGAAAATCTGATTGGACAGTTTACTTACTTTGGTAGTAGTATAGGCGATCGCTTGGGAGTCATCGCCGGAAGATGGGAAAACATTGGATTAGTAGATACCAATGGTTTAGAAGTTGCATTGCAATTAAGAATTGCGGCTGGCTGGTCAACTTTCCTCAACTATACTTATACAGATGCTCAAATAAAAACAGGCTCAGAGAGAGGTTTACAGTTAGGTTTAATTCCCTACTCTGTACTTCAAACTGGCGTGGGTTATCAAAATTTAGGTTGGCAGGCTAATTTGTATGTTACGTACAATAGTGGCACTCGTAGAGCCTTCTTTACTAACCCTGGTGACACTATTACAGATTTTGCACCATCTTTTGTGAACTTAGATTTGAGCGGCCGTGTACCTTTAACTAGGAATTTAGGATTGACAGTTTACTTAGAAAATTTACTCGGTGAGCAATATGAGCGAGTTAATCGCATCTATAGTCCTGGATTCACTTTTCGTGTGGGTTTAAACGCCAATTTTTAGAGCGTAGCGTCAGGACGTTGTATTCTGTCATGTCCGCTTGATTGCTTATTGTGATTTGAATCATAAAATGAGCGTTTGAATCATATTTTGGGATGAAAGTTTATAAAAATACTGGCTTATTTTGTACAAGTTTCGTCCGAACAGGTTTTTTAAACTCATATTTACGTTATGGTTCAAAAAACAAACTCTTGCTCATGTATAAATGCAAAGTTTGATTTTGCTTTTGGCTATAAAGCTTGAGTTGACGTTACCTTTTGCTCGATTTATGGTTCAAAGCATATCTGCTTCCGTTGGATGATAAAACCTGCTTATGGTTGCAGAACTGTGGCTCAAAATAGGTATGATCTGCGCGGACATAAATTATATTGTCTACAACTGAAACCAGATGCAAATAGACATTAAAGAGTTTCTTGCAACCCAGGTAACTGTCATTGTTGACCGTCCACTTGGTAGCAGGCATCCGCAGCACAAATATATCTACCCGATTAATTACGGTTACATTGCCGGCACACTTGCTCCAGATGGCGAGGAAGTGGATGCTTATATTTTGGGCGTATTCGAGCCTTTAAGCCAGTTTGAAGGTGAGTGTATTGCCATTATTAGGAGAATTGATGATGCAGATGACAAGTTGATTGTCGTACCGCAAGGCTTGAACTACGGTAACGAGCAAATCGAGGCTTTGACGGAGTTTCAAGAGCGGTTCTTTGTATCGGTTATTTTGCGAACATAAACTTATACTTTTTTTCAAATTGCCTAGCTGCCCATTAGTTAGCAGTACAAAGGTTTTATGCTTACCTTTGGTATAAAGAATTTGCATCAGTCATTGACTGAATACCAACGCTGTAGCGCCAGCCGTTGAATTTCGCGCCAAGGAATATTATGTTTTCGAGCTAACTCTGCACAATCTTCATATTCTGGCTGCACATTTGCAATAACTTTTTCTGGTGATTGTCCCTTCCATGCTACTTTGACACGCACTTTGCCATATTCAATTTCCACTTGTTGAATTTCCCGTTGTAAAATGGCACGTTGCTGAGTTGTTCGCCGAATACCCAAAGTTGTAGTTTCGCGGAATATAACCCCTTCACAACTGAGCAAATTTTCTGGATGACAAATCACAGTCAGCAAAATCCCTGGACGGGACTTTTTCATGGCGATCGCTTGGGTAAAAACATCCACTGCACCAGCAGCAAACAACGCCTCAAACACATAACCGATCGCTTGGGGATTTAAATCATCAATTTGGGTTTCTAGTACTGATATCGTTTCTAAATTTGAGCTAGTATCTTCCGAATCGCTGAAATTAGACTGTAAACTTGCGCTTTCGCCCAGCCAGAGGCGTAGAATATTGGGAATGGGTAAATTTATGGTTCCTGCTCCCAGTCCTATCTGCTTGATAGCGATCGCAGGTGGTGAACCAAAATCTCTTGCCAAAGTAGTAGCGATCGCAGCTCCTGTTGGTGTCACCAGTTCTCTGTCAATCCCATTGCTATAAACTGGACAACCCCGCATTTCCCACAGCTTTAATACGGCTGGTACTGGTACTGCCATTTGACCATGTGCAGCCCGAACAGTGCCGCCACCAGTCGGGAACGCCGAGCAGTAAAGTAGAGGCCATCCTTCGTCATTACTCTCAATCCCTAACCAATCTAACCCCAGGCAAGTACCCACAATATCTACGATCGCATCTATAGCACCTACTTCATGAAAATGAACTTTTTCAGGAGAAATGCCATGCACCGCTCCTTCTGCCACTGCTAGCTGTCGGAATACCGCTAAACTCCAAGCTTCTGCCCGTGATGGCAACCCCGCTTTGAGAATCATCTGCTCTATTTCTGGCAGGTGGCGTGTGTGATGGTGATTGTGTTCGTGGTCGTGGTGGTGATGATGATCGTGTACTAAATCCACATGAACTTTAGTCGCCTGCTGACCATTACGTTGGACAAACTCCGCCCTTAACTTATATTCCTGTTCAATACCCAACTCATTGAGTTTTTCAATTAAATACTCCACAGGAACACCCGAACTTACCAAAGCACCTAGGCACATATCACCAGAGATTCCTGTCGGGCATTGAAGATAAGCAATTTTATTCATAATAAATTAGTCATTAGTCATTAGTCATTAGTTATTCTCGCCTATCCCCAATCTCCAATCCTTCTATGGCAAAAATTTTCTCAGTTCATCCGGATAATCCTCAAATTCGCCGAATAGAGGAAATAAAGTCGGCGCTTTCTAGTGGCGCAGTCATGCTTTACCCTACTGATACAGTCTATGCGATCGGTTGTGATTTGAATGCCAAGTCGGCGGTAGAACGAGTGCGGCAAATTAAACAGCTAGCAAATGATAAACCACTGACATTTTTATGTCCCTCGCTTTCAAATGTGGCAACTTATGCCTTCGTAAGTGACACAGCTTATCGGATTATGAAACGCCTGATTCCAGGGCCATACACGTTTTTGCTCCCAGCAACTAAATTAGTACCGCGATTGGTGCAAAGCCCCAAGCGGAAAACTACTGGAATTAGAGTACCAAACCATACTGTGTGTTTGGAGTTGCTGGCAGCCTTGGGCAATCCGATTATTTCAACTTCAGCACATCTGCCACCAGATGAAGCAGATAATGGCATGATTCGGATAGATCCAGAAACTGTTCAGTCGCGGGTAGAGTTGTTTGACCTTTTAGACAAGTTGGTAGACATAATTGTAGACACTGGCCAAGAACCTACATACGAGGTATCTACCATCTTGGATATGACGGAAGACGAACCAGTAATTATACGGAGGGGTTTAGGTTGGGAAGCAGCAGCAGCATGGGTATAAGAATTAAACTTCACAGGCGCACCTCTCCGTTTCGGAAATTGTGATAAAAGCGACTCCAGTTTTGAAATTGTCATACTTAAAAGCGATGTCTACGATGGGCTGTTTGGTGACACAGTGGATATGACAGGATGGTGGCAACAGTTGGTACAACAAGAAATTTGACAACTTGGAGAAAATGGCCGGTACTTATGTCCCAGCGTCAATGTGGTGGCTTGTGAAAAAACCTACACATTGCCATAACTGTAACTCTCTCGTATTTCCTACAGTAGTTTTATATATGAGCTTTAGATGTGAGCATTATATGCGGCAAGTTTTGATGGATGAATGCCTAAAAATTCACAAGCCAAGGACTGTCTTGATTGCTGTGTCTGCGTTGTAATTACGGTGCAATACTACTCCCTGGAAAAGTCATGAAAGCTAACGTCGTTAATCTACCAAACTCTACACCCATTTTTGATAACCACCTTTCGACTGAAGAATTTTCAGACAACAGCAGCGAGACTTTGATTGAATTGCTGTGTCACGAAATGCAAGCGCAAGTGAAAGCAGCGCCCAGGTGTGTAGAAGCTTTAGCAAACCGAATAGCCATAGAAGTAGAACGTATTTGCGATAAAAGCTCCCGTATCCAAACATCTGGGGAAATCAAATCCTGGCAGATTACGTTGGGAAGGCATCGGATGCACAAGTGCTTACGTTACTACCAACTAGGTTCAAAACAAGGGCGTGTGGAACTACATAGCAATTTAGGTGCTATGGTTTACCGTCATGTAACTATATCCGGCTCTGAGTTGGGTTTTGAGGCTCGTTACAGCCTAATTGAAGATTTTCTACAAGCATTTTATATCGAAGCTATCAAAGCTTTCCGCAGAGAAAACGAACTACCTAATGATCACACACCGCGTACTCAGCTGCAACTAGCTGAATATATGGCATTTACAGAACAGTATGCCAAACGCCGGATCAATTTACCTGGTGGTGCAAATCAGCAATTAATTATCTTGCGGGCCCAAGGTTTTGCTCGTCGTCAGCCGCAAGAAACTACCGTGGATATCGAAATGGCGGTAGAGTCTGCTAAGGGTGAAGAAGCAGAATCTTACCAGCGTAACTCGGCGGTGCAACAGCTGCGATCGCAAATGGTTGCCCAAACTAATTTCGATCCATCCGAAGAGTCAGAACGCGATCGCGTCATCACTGAATTGATGAAATACCTGGATTCTCAAGGTCAATCTGACTGTATGAACTACCTCAGCTTGAAACTTCAAGACCTTTCAGCCCCAGAAATTGACCAAATTCTCGGTTTAACCAGTCGTCAGCGCGATTATCTCCAACAACGCTTTAAATACCACGTAGAAAAGTTTGCCAAACAACACCACTGGCAATTGGTACATCAATGGTTAGGTGCGGGTTTAGAGCAAAAATTGGGTTTATCTTCCCAGCAGTGGGAAATCTTTGTGAATCAACTAACAGAACAGCAACAGCAAATATTACAGTTAAAAACTGCACGGGAAAACGACCAAGCGATCGCCAAAACCATCAAATGCACCCCAAAACAGTTACAAAAGCGCTGGACTCAACTTTTAGAAATAGCATGGGCTATCCGCAACGGTCATATTGAAGCCCAGACGGGTTGAAGCTAAGGTGAAATAACTAAATTTCTCCAAGCTCAATTCTAGCTATTAGAGAGGTTAAGGGATACTTGTATGCTTAATCCACGAGGTTTTATTTTTGCACAAGTAAATTAGGAACGAGCAGGACAAACCAAACAATTACGTTTTCCTGTTAAGTAATATTTCGCCAACAGTATGGATATCTCGGCTTAATGCCTACTTTGGTTAGCAAGTTACATATACAAAACTAGAATCCCCTCGCTAAAAGGCGAGGGAAGTGTCAATACATTCATACTTCTTATATTTACGTTCTAATTACTGCACTTAAATCAATAATTGATTTGATCATAAAACTTGTTTCTGATCCAAATTATTAATACATTTGTATTTGTTTAGTACAAAAATACCAAATTTTTCCTACTTCATACCTAATAAATCTAGCCTTGTGCATCAAAAATCAAAAATTTATATAACCTAGCATTTACTGTTGCTTCTAGGGAATCCTAAAATCAGGAAACCTTTTGAAGATAATCAGGATAAAGATGACTCAAGGCGCAAGAGCAGTTACTTCTGGCAATGTCTTGGAAAAAGCTGTAGAAGGGACTTTACTGGGTGGGTCATGGATATGTCCAAGTGGGCTTTGATTTACCAAAAAAACAGCGCCTCGGATGTCTTTTAAGCTCGAATACTATACCAAAACGATATGCAAGGCAGGTTTATATCGGAGCAGGAATTTATGGAAGCTATATATATGTAAACTTTTACATTATTGGCGCTGCATCCGTTTCTTCCGGGCTAATTATTGAGTGTAAATGGCAGCAAACTAGCGGTTCAGTTGATGAAAAACTTCCTTACCTTAACTTGAATATTCAAAATTGCTATCCTGCACAAGCAGTTGTATTAATTGACGGTGGCGGTATGAAACCGCAAGCTGTATCGTGGTTAGATAAACAAGTTGTTCTCAATCGAAATCTTCTTTCTGTTCATAATTTAAGTTCATTCATTGCTTGGTCTAACAATAATCTTTAATACGAAGTCACTAATACTTCTGTAATTCTTCCGCGCTTTTTGGCGTTAGAATTAATTGCCCTAGATGCTGATATAGTGTGGATATTGAAACTGCTATAAAGGTTGCGAATAAACTCACAATCTGAATTAGATAGCATGAGTTTGGCTCCACGTTCAGCTAATTTTTCAAACACATCTTTGAGTTGAACTTGCTGATCTTTAGCAAAGCGATCGCTACTATAAGCTGTAAAATAGCTAGTTTCACTTACCGGATAGTATGGTGGGTCAAAATAAATAAAATCATCACTGCTTATAGCATAATTTAGTACATCAACAAAATTTGCTTGTTTAATTTTAGATGTAGAAAGCGCTTCAGAGGCTGTTCGCAGTAAATCCTCAGAACAAATATTGGGATTTTCATATCTGCCTAAAGGTACATTGAATTTACCCTGTGAATTGACTCGATAAAGACCATTAAAACAAGTCTTATTAAGATAAATTAGACGAGCAGCTTTTTCTATATCAGTACCGCCGGAGTTATTTCTGACACTATAGTAATAATCTTGATCATGTCGAGTTTTATGCTCTTTCAATATAGAAATTAATTCCTCAAGATGATCTCGAACACAACAATAAGTATTAATTAATTCGGCATTAATATCAGTTAAAACTGCTGCGGTTGGTTGGAGATAGAAAAAAACAGCACCACCACCTAAGAATGGCTCATAGTAATTTTTATAACTGTTGGGAAAATAAGGAATATATTGCTGTATCAACCTACTTTTACCCCCTGCCCACTTCAAAAATGGACGCGGGCTAGTTTCCTTGAGGATTTGAATTCCCATTTATTTACGATTTAATTTAAAATAATCGTGACTAAATAAAGCCAATATAACCGACGGAGTATATTTTATATTAACTGGCTAATTTTCCATCTGCATAGATTACAATTAAGTAGATAAAGCATATCAAAACAAACGTAAGTATATAACAAGGCAGTTTACATTCAGATGTTTGACGGATTTTGGGATAACGTCTTTCGCTACCCCCGGTACTTAATTAGTATCGTCTTAGGACTGTTTCTGAACACCTTTGCGCCGTTAGTGCCATTGTTGAAGCGCCCAGTTACCTTAATCGCTATCTTGGGTTTGTTTGTGAGCAGCCTAGTCTTTCTTACTCTCACCTTACGGGCAATGCTAGGCTTGAGTACAATCTAGACTAGCGCTATATCGGGGCTGTGCCCCACAGACGGTTATTCTTGGCGTTGCTCCCGCTAAGTACTGTCTATCCAACTTGCATATATTGTTGTACAACCTCTGTGAGGAGGCGAAATTTTTATGGCTACAAATCGCCGGGTTTCCCGCGTTGCTGAATTGATCAAACGGGAAGTTAGCCAAATGCTGCTCAACGGCATCAAGGATGACCGTGTGGGTACAGGAATGGTAAGTGTTACTGATGTTGATGTTTCCGGCGATCTCCAACACGCCAAAATCTACGTCAGTATCTATGGTACAGATGAAGCTAAAGCAGAAACAATGGCAGGCTTAAAGTCGGCCACAGGTTACGTCCGTAGCGAACTTGGGGCGCGGGTACGACTGCGTCGTACACCAGAAGTACTATTTCTCGAAGATCGTTCTATAGAACGCGGTAATAAGGTACTGGCACTACTAAACCAACTTAACCATGAGCGTCCGCCAGAAAATCTAATGTCAGTAGATGGCAGCACTGATCAAGATGATGAATTATTTGATGAATAAGTAACTTACATAACAATGTAACTTCAGAACAATTAATCTCAGCAAATCCGCCAAACAGTTTACAGACGTGACTAAATCGCGTCTGTTTTAATATGACCATAACCTAGTTCAGGGATCGGTAGTTGCATCTATACAGTTTCTTTCGGCCAATGCTAAGGAGCAAAGGTTTAAACACCCCCACTGAACTCTCGCAAGAAAGCGGGAAGCTAATGTAACAGTGGCATCAAATCGAGGATTTGACCCTTAATGATTTGCTCCTCCTGCCTCTTTCAAATAACGAATTAGTACCCCGCCCTTCTACAGATGTTTATCCAACGAAAACTGTGTAATGTTAGTGCTTAAATTAACCAATAAATTACGGATTTACTTAATAAATTATTAACAGATGCCGGGATAAAAGCCTTCATAGTGTATTTTGGGCGTTATGTTTTGGAACACTTTATACCTTAGTATGTGACAAATATTCTTATGTTGTTTAACCTTAGATAAATACCAGCAGTTCTAGATCCGGCTTTAAGGTGATTATTTGATACGTAAGCAATGCCTGCGGTGGTCACAGAGCTTGCGTTGCCCTGACTTGTACTGAGCGTAGCCTCTCCAAGAGTTGGGTCGAAGTGTAGTTTAAGCCTACGCGATATAAATTCTTCCCACACACTAAATCTTGCCTAAAGACTTTAATAGGAAGACTTTCAGGCTTGTTGAATGAAGATAATACAGCCACCATAGCAGGTTAAGTTAACTACTCTGAATTTTTTTTGTAAAGCGGATTTTCGATGAATGTCAGGATTCGTTGACTTTTTTAACATTTCTTGAGATAATTTTAGGATATGTAGCGTCAAAATAAAAATAGTTCCGTATAGCAAACTACAAAATCCTAGCCACAAGTCTAAATTCTGTCATGTTTGTTCCTAATTATTAAGGGGAACACTATCGTAAGTGTTAATTTGTGAGTAAAAACCATGAGTGTGAATACGGTGCCTTCTATCAATTACTATTCTCTCGATCTGATTCAAGACGAAGCACGCCGACTGGTGCAAAAAGGAATGGTTAGCAGACAACAGCCAATATATACTCTCTGCCAATATATTCCAGCGAGAGAGTGGGTTTGCGTTGAATGTGAATTAGAAAAATGTGACTTTTTGTTACGCGATCGCATTGGCGACCTCATTGGTCGTGAACAGTGGGACAACGATTAATCAATGTTTGATTTCGGGTTTGGGATTAGGGGTTCATTTTCGATATGTGGATGTCACAATCAACGATCCTACACCCAAGCTGGGGGATCATCTCTGTTTTTTGATCAGCATCACTTTATATAGAATCTTGCGTTTTTCATTAACTAGAAGCATTTGAGTCTGAATTTATACAAATTTTCAAGTTAAAGAAGGCATCAGAAGAATTTTTTCTGTAATATGTGGTGCTACTGCTTGAGTTTAGTATGTAGATTCTGTGACGTTCCTACATTTATCTGATAAGTAAGTGTAGGAACTTCGCTTTTGACTCGCAATTCATTGCACCGCTTACTTCAAGTAACCGATAATCTGCTTGCTGTTCAAAGCCAAAACCCGTCTTGAAAAGCTTGCTAAGTTCGACAATGAAGAGAACCTCCGCAAGTAACTGACTCAATTTTCGCAAAATCTAAAATTTGTATAGTATTATTTTCTGAAAAAATCTCAAAAAGCGCAGAAGAACCAGGTGAACTAAGCTGTTACGCATTTAACTTGAACATTTACATGAAGGCTAATGACCGATGACTGATGACTGATAACCGTCAACAGTTAACAGTTAACGACCGTGAGTAAAGAGTGTTTATACTTTTTTAGCGCGCATCAGCTTATTATCCTACTTGCTCTAAATACTGATTAATATCTTCAATGATCCGGGTAAGTTCAGCTTCAGTAGTCAAGCGGATGTTGACGTTGCGGACAGTCAACAAAACTTTGGCTGCGAAGGGCGTCGGCCAGATATTAGGATTACAGAAAATTTCTAAAAATACTTCACCCGTATAACGATATTCGAGGGGAGGTTGGGGAATGACTTTGCCGCCGCCAGGGGTGGGTTTAGCGGCGACAGCTTTCAGGCGCTCCATGAGTTGATCTGTTGCTGTCTTTAATTCTCGTGCTGCTTGGGGTGAAAAACTAAAGGAGACAGAACCTTCAATTAGGTTCAATGTTAGAGGGGTTGAAGACATATCTTTTTTATTAAAAGTTCTTGATAAGTACTAATATTACCGGAAGAAGGGATCTGAATCTCACTGTGATAGTTCCCCGTGTTTGTCAGTCCTGGTGGCGACTGGAGCCACTGAGACGTAACTACTGCGGGTTGTGAAGAAAGCGTTGCAACCGTGGCGGGAGTAAGACAACACCTATTTGGTGTTCGATGTAGAAGTATTAATAAAAAAAATTAATTAAAATATTTCTGGAATTATTAATGCTAAATATGCCTTTTTATTTGTAAAGCCATTACTAATGCTTATCTAGCTTTTAGCTGTTGTTAGTAAAAAAGAATGTCAACAAATTGGTATAAAAGATAGAGGCTATAGAGAGTCTTAATCCTTACTGCGTAAGACTTCGATACAGTTTATTTGTGTTTATTTATATTTTGAGTTCTACATTAGAAGTCATAGAACTTGATGTAATAAATTATTCATGACTTACGATAACCGCGCCGAAGTGCGAAAGGTTTTAATTATTACCCTACTCCTCAACCTGTTTGTAATGGGATTGAAAGCACTTGTGGGTTCCTGGACAGGTTCGTTGAGTTTGATAGCTGATGCTTTGCATAGTGTGACAGATAGCGCCAATAACGTTTTAGGATTAATTGCAAGTAAATTTTCTTCTCCACAACCCGATCGCGAGCATCCCTATGGACACAGCAAGTTTGAAGCTGTGGGAGCGTTAGGAATTGCTTCATTTTTAGGAATAGCCTGTTTTGAAATTCTGCAAGGAGCAATCGAGCGAATTCTCAAAGGTGGTGGTGAACCTGTGAGAATATCGCCATCAGAGTTGTGGTTATTACTAATTGTGCTGGGTGTGAATATTTTTGTGGCGTTTTACGAACGAAGTGTGGGTAGGCGCGTAGGTAGCTCAATTCTCATAGCTGACGCGACACATACCATGAGCGATATTTGGGTGACAATTTCTGTAATTGGGAGCTTGATAGGAGTTTGGCTAGGTTATCAATGGATGGATTTGGTGCTAGCTTTTCCTGTCGCTTTGTTGGTATTTTGGAGTGGCTGGTCAGTTTTAAAAGAGAATTTGCCTTGGCTTGTGGATCAAATGGCGATCGCACCAGAAGCAATTCATGCGATCGCTACTTCTGTTCCAGGTGTAATTAACTGTCATGCGATCGCTTCTCGTGGTGTTATTGGCCGTCAAGTCTTCATTGAAATGCATTTAATAGTAGATGCACCAGACGTAGAAACCGCTCACCACATCACCGAAGAAGTAGAAAGCCGATTAGAAGAACGGTTCCGTCCAGTGAGGATTTTAATTCATGTTGAGCCACCAGCATATAAGTCTGAGCAAATTAGCTTTCAAACTGGAGCAAAGTAGTCTGAGCAATTCAAAATTATGCCCTATTAAGATGTAAAGCCGTGCATTTTAATAACCTACAAATAACTGCATATTTGCATTAACTTTGATAAGAAGCAACCAAATTAGCGACGATCGCAACTAGTTGTCCTGGATCAACAGGTTTAGCCACATGAGATTGAAAGCCCGCTTCTAATGCACGGCTACGATACTCACTATCGCCGTATGCAGTTAAGGCGATCGCGGGGAGTTTTTCCCAAATATCAGGCTTCAGCGCCCGGATTTTGCGAATCAGGGTGTAGCCATCTTCACCAGGCATAGCAATATCACAAATTAAGACATCTGGCTGCAACTCAGGTAGTACTTTCAATGCTACTGCAGCCGATGGAACTGCCGTGACGGTGGCTCCATCAGCTTCTAACACGGTAGTAATGTAAAAACGGCTATCGTCATCATCATCAACTACGAGGATGTTTAAGCCAGCAAGGGAAAGAGGAGGTTCCATAACATCTCCATTAATGTTTATCAAATCAAAGTTATTTCTAATGAGCTGCTGGTTTTTTTCTTAATGACCACACCATTGGTAATTTTACTGCGATCGCGCCTATTTTCCTAGACAATAATTCAATTTTTCCAACCACCATTTAATTGATGGTTAATTGTTTGCTGACATTTATAATTATTGGCTGAAGAAAATTATGTATATATTTAAATTACTTAACATTTAAAAAACTTACTTTAATAAATAGTTGAATTTGCAAAATAATTTTGCTAATCGCTGCTTGCTTTATTACTAAAAACTTGCAATGCTGATGAGGCTTTTAAATTTAGTAACTATGACATTTTGCTATAAAGCGAAAAAATATAAGTTGCATAAACCAAGAGTCAAAAAAATAGACAATGCCAAAACTCAAAACAAGTCAGGTTGGCATTGCCATTTTGAAATATGTAAATCTAAACTACCGTAAAGAATCTGAATTATCAGAAGGAGTTATGAGCTTTTAGTTAAGTTAACTCAAAACTTGATTATTCCCACTCAATAGTTCCAGGCGGCTTAGAGGTGATGTCATAAACCACCCGATTGACTCCTTTAACCTCATTTACAATCCGCGTGGAAATCACTTCTAGGACATCGTAAGGCACTCTTGCCCAATCAGCAGTCATGCCATCTTCACTAGTAACAATCCGCAAAACGATGGGGTAAGCGTAAGTACGTTGATCACCCATAACGCCAACACTACGAATTGGTAGCAATACAGCAAATGCCTGCCAAAAATCATGATACATGCCGCGTTGGTTAATTTCTTGCCGGACAATCAAATCTGCATCACGCAAAATGTTTAACCGTTCAGATGTGACTTCCCCCAGAATCCGAATTGCCAAACCAGGCCCAGGAAAAGGTTGGCGTTGGACAATTTCTTCTGGTAAACCAATAGAACGCCCAACTTTGCGGACTTCATCTTTAAATAATTTCCGCAGTGGTTCCACCAATTTAAATCTTAGGTCTTTAGGCAAACCGCCAACATTGTGATGACTTTTAATTTTCACCGCTACCCGCTCCCCAGTTTGGGGATCAACGTTGGTATCAGCAGATTCAATGACATCTGGATAAAGAGTCCCTTGAGCTAGATAATCAAAGTGACCGAGGCGTTTGGATGTTTCCTCAAATACACTGATGAATTCGTGTCCGATGCGGCGGCGTTTTTCTTCAGGATCGGTAACATCGGCAACTTTAGCTAAAAAGCGATCGCGAGCATTTACATACTCTACAGGAATGTGAAACTGCTCTTGGAACAGCTTTACTAATCGCTCTGGCTCATACTTTCGCATAAAGCCTTGATCGATAAATACGCAAGTCAGTTGATCACCAATGGCTTTATACAGCAAGAAGGCTAAGGTAGAAGAATCCACCCCACCAGACAACGCCAACAGCACTCGCTTTTCACCAACTCTGGCGCGAATTTCCCGAATTGCCTCTTCGACAAAAGCTGCTGTTGTCCAAGTGGGTTCGCAATCGCAGATGTGATAGACAAAATTACGGATTAATGCTAAACCGCCAATAGAATGCACTACCTCTGGATGGAATTGAACGCCGTAAAGTTTCTTTTCGTGATCGGCGATCGCTGCACAGGGAGTATTTTCTGTATGTGCCAGCAATTCAAACCCTGATGGCATTTTGGTAACTGAGTCTCCATGACTCATCCACATCGTAGTGCCATCTTCGACATTAGTTAGCAAATCTGTGGGATCATCAATATATAATGAGGCTTTGCCGTACTCACCTCGATCGGCCTTTGCCACTTCGCCGCCGAGTTGGTTTACCATCAGCTGCATCCCATAGCAAACACCCAAGACGGGTATTCCCAAATTCCAGATTTCTGGGTCACAATGGGGAGCGTTATCACCATAAACCGAACTCGGCCCACCTGAGAGAATGATTCCCTTGGGATTGAGTTGGCGCAATTGTTCAGAAGTAGTGCGATAGGATAAAACTTCCGAGTATACTTGAGTCTCGCGGATGCGACGGGCAATCAACTCAGAATATTGAGAGCCGAAGTCCAGAATTACGATCAATTGGCGATCAAGTCTCCCCGAATTTTCCAATGTTTGGGGCGCTTGTTCTGTTGGTATCACCGCTGTATTCATGACGGGAGTGTTATGTCTGTTAAGGGTAGATGCTTTATGGTCTATGATGATGCTATTATTCAGCCTGGGTAGGCTAATAATGGTATAGAGAGCCTTTACAAACGCCCGGTTATGTGCGTTTGTCTACTCCCGGAGTCGGAGATGGTATTAAAACGATCAATTTACCCTAGAGTGCTTACTTAAGAAATTATTTATTTGGATTGTTTACGATTATTCATAATAAATTAACATAATTTTCCCATCAACAGACCAGCAGTTTTACTCTTCACGATAATTTTGCGATCGCGATCAAAGAGGATAGAGCCACAAATTGTTACTCCTGTGCCCTTTTCGCTATGACTTTGGATGTATTCTTTAGAACGGACATCGATGGCTTCGGCGATCGCACTGTAAACTTGATTTACCCAATCACTACCAGTTGCAGCGTCGAGCGATTTTAGGTATGTTAGTGCGGCTTCGGCGGTAGCACTATTAAACACAGCTTGGATATCTGGTGATTTTAAACCTGCGATCGCGCAGTGCGCTGCCAAAATTTCTCGCCGTCCATCAGCCAAGTAGTGATGGGTGTGAAAAATCCCTCCAGCCAGCTTCATCAGCTTCCCGTGATAGCCAAATAATAAGATTTCTTTTACACCCAGCACATCAGCTTCTACTAACATTGGGCCGAGCCAGTTAGCAGTTTTCACCAATTGTTCAGGATTAATCCCTAGTTTACGCGCTAAATCTAGGCCATTCTCGCCAATACAGAATACTAAACTTTCAAAACGACTGGCCTTATTTTGTAATTCCGCCCGAAAAACTGCAAGCTGATCGGGTGTACTCAAAGGTTGAGAAATACCAGTTGTGCCTAAAAGGGAAAGTCCTTCAACCACACCAAAGGCAGAATTTGAAGTCCGAACAGCAAGCGATCGCCCTTCGGGTAGAATAATCGTCACCGTGATTTTTTCTCCCGGTGCTAGCATTCGTTGCAAGTTCTCTTTTAAGAGCCTTTGAGCATAAGCATAAATAGCAGGCTTGTCATCGGCATTAATTTGTATGCCAATTCCTTCCCCTCCTTTAATAATTACAGTCTCCCCTTCTTCCCTCCACTCCACCAACGCCCAAATCGGTGTATCTTTGGTCAGATCGAGATTATCACCAGGATCGCTGCGAGTTATTGCTAAAGCTGTATTTTCAGATAATCCTGCTACTTGTTCAATGGGGATTTCGGCGATTTGAGCGGGTTCAATCAAATCTATAGATGCTAAAGTTAGGGGTTGGCGATCGCGTAACCAGTGTAAAGCAGCAACAGCCGCAGCGCAGGCAAAGACGGGAAGTGTGTATCCAGAACGGGACATTTCGTAAATTCAAAAGTCAAAATAATTATTTAAAATTGTTCGCGCAGCGTCTCGTAGAGAAGACAGTTTTAGATGGCAATTTAGACCTATCTGTAGCTTGCTTACTTCAGGGTAACGTTCCTGTTCAGGGGATGTAAGCAAGGTTGAACTCAGCACCAGAGGTCTTCATCCGTCGGCTGCATCGCCGTCTGTGACTTGTGGCATTGACTCAATTAGTGCCCTGAGCACCTTATTGACCGATTCTGGTGTTGTAAAAACTTGAGCTACATCTTCATCTAGAACCACAACTTTTAGCAGTTGCTTTCTTCTACTTTGAGCAGCAAAGCGGTTGGGCTTCGCCTTTTTATAATCAAAGTGGTACTCAGTTAGAAGCTCGTCATCAGAATTGTGTGACTCCTCAAAAGGCGTTTTGTTCATAATCTTCACGCTCCCTTCGAGTGGCTAAACGGGCACTGATAATGCGAATGGCATTAGAGCGTTCGGTGAAAGAAATTAATAGCAAGCGATTGTTTTGGGAGTGCCCAATAATAATCTCTCGCTTCTCACTCACTGAGTGAGCTTCATCATCAAAAATAACTGCCAGTACATTATCAAAGACGGTCTTAGCTTCCTCAAAGCTGACACCATGCTTTGTTATATTAGCTGTTGCTTTTGACTCATCCCACTCAAACTCCATGTCTAAATCATATCTGAGGTTCCAAATCCGCGTTAACGATTCCGGCAATCATACGGCTTTTTTCGTGCGTCCGCCGAATCGACGAACATGGCGAGAACCAATGCGGACAATCCAGATTTGAGCGTCTGGGTAACGGGCTTCGAGGCGATCGCAGGCAGTAATTTCACTAGCATCAACTTCAAAAGCTCCAGTTTCGATGTCGATCGCCACAATCTTACCATGATTATTTGCTTCAACCTGTGAGCGCACCTGAGATTCATAAATCTCATCGCCACATCGAGCGAATTCTTCTTTGCTGTAGCGGGGTTGGTGAACTGTTATAGAAATAGCCGCTCACGCGTCTAATTTTTCTATTTTAGGCTAGGGGCTTTTCGCTTCGCTTAGAGCCTACAGTTAGATAGAGCCAAGCTACCCAATAAATGGATCAGGGATCAGGACTGGAATTTTCCTACTTCATTCCACATCGCTAAAATCATAACCATATTCAGAGAGATAGACTTCCATTCCTAAATCATCCAGAATGCGAATCATCTCTGCCGAAATTACAGCACCGCCACCTGTAGCGTTCTTACGTACTTTAAATCCAATATCCGCTACATACTTTCCTTTAGGAATCACTTTATGATTTGTTTTGAGCCATTCTTCTAGTTTGCCAATCTGTGTAGGTAGCTCCCACTCTCCGGGGCTACACTCACTTATTGTCTCTATGTCATCACCTTCATCGTTATAAATATGAACAGGCATAATTTTAAGATGCTTATTATAAATAGGCTTCTACTTCCGGTTGATGATTGAAGTAGAAGGCGATCATAGCGATCGCTGCCCGAAAGCAGCAAAAGCTAGATATGCTTTGATATCTTCGGAAGTTAATTCAGAAAAATCCTCTAGTATTTCTGGTTCAGTCATTCCAACAGCAAGATACTCCAAAATATCATAAACAGTGATTCGCATTCCTCGGATACAGGGTTTACCACTGCGTTTTCCAGCTTCAATCGTAACAATGTCGTGGTAATTCATAAATTAGTCAAGATATTAGACTTCTTGTTGTCCGCCTATGCTATTTAAGTTAAAAGTTGAAAGGGCAATAGGCAAATATGGTTTTCCAGTACACTAACGCATTTGTCACCATAGCATCGGTTAATTGTGATAATTTAGTGAATTTCTATACCAAATTACTGGAGCAAAAGCCAGTTATTTTAATTCCGAATGTCTATGCTGAGTTTAATTTGCTGAGTATGCGTTTAGGTATTTTTAAACCAAAGAACACAAACGAATCGGAATTTAAAGCGAACGCCAAAAGTAAGATAAGTTTGTGTTTAGAGGTGAGTAACTTAGAAGATGCGATCGCTCACCTAACAGCATTGGGCTATCCCCCACCAGGAAATATTTCCATTGCTTCCCACGGCAGAGAAATTTATGCTTATGACCCTGATGGCAATCGTCTGATTTTACATCAAGCCACCGAAGAGTGCTGAGTTAGGAGTTATTATTCTCCCCCAGTCCCTTTTATTGGCGATAATTAAGTAATTGGTAATTAATAATAAATTATGGCTATAACTCAAAACTATAGATTAAACCTGATTCAATGGTATCCAGGTCACATTGCTAAAGCTGAAAAGAAGCTCAAAGAACAGCTTAAGCGCGTAGATGTGGTGTTTGAGGTACGAGATGCCCGGATTCCCTTAGCGACTCACCATCCCCAAATAGGTGAGTGGGTGGAGGGGAAGAAACGGGTGTTGATACTTAACCGAGTAGATATGATTACGCCACAAATGCGATCGCTGTGGATAGATTGGTTTAAACGTCAAGGGGAAGTCCCTTATTTTACCAACGCTCAACATGGAAAAGGTATAGCAGAAGTGGCGCGGGCAGCGCAAGCCGCCGGGGTAGAACTTAATCAAAGAAGAAGCGATCGCGGGATGTTACCTCGTCCAGTTCGGGCTGTGGTGATTGGTTTTCCCAATGTCGGTAAATCAGCTTTGATTAACCGCCTGTTGGGAAAGCGAGTCGTGGAAAGTGCAGCCCGTCCTGGGGTGACTCGCCAACTGCGCTGGGTGCGAATTTCTGAACATTTGGAATTGCTAGATGCTCCTGGTGTCATCCCTTTAAGATTGGAAGACCAAGAGGCAGCATTGAAATTAGCCATTTGTGATGATATCGGTGAAGCATCTTATGATAACCAACTTGTAGCAGCAGCCCTAGTGGATTTACTCAACTATTTGGATGCTGTAGCTACAGATTTATTACCGAAGAAGCCATTGCAGTCCCGTTACCAATTCGATTCGACATCCGACACTGGAGATACCTATTTACACGCCTTAGCAGAGCATCGTTACAAAGGTGATGTAGAGCGAGCTGCAAGGCAACTTTTAACAGATTTTCGCAAGGGGTTGTTGGGTGAACTGAGTTTGGAATTACCCCCTAACTAAGGGACTTCCAACTAAAAAAATATCCTATCGTGGTGTAAGCAGGGGGCAGGGGGAGCAAGCCCTGCTCGTTCGCGCAGCGTCTCCAAGAGTTGCCGTGGAGCAGAGCGGAACATGGGTATAAAGCCCGCCATAAAGGGCGCTCTTGCTGGGGCGGAGTAACAAGCTTCGCTTCGTCTCAGCTTTCTCCCTTGCTCCCTGCCCCCTGCTCCCCTGCCTCATTTGACAAAGGGATTCAAACCCCCTCTATACTGAACCTACAGCAAAATGACCTCCAATGTAATATCCGTCACATATAGTTGTCGGATTGCAGTTAACAGTGTCATAAAGAAAAGGTGAAGGTTAACCTGTAGGGTATAACTTACCTTAGAGTTGCTTGCACCTCTAGCTTCGATGGATCTATCACACTCATGACTGAACTCACACTACGCCTACAAGAGGGAGATACCGAGACAACGATCGCAGTTGATCAAGATATATTCACAATTGGTCGTTTGCCGGAATGTAACTTATATTTACCTTTTGCTGGAGTATCCCGCAACCATGCTCGCTTGGTGAAAAAGGCTGATGGTGTGTGGAGTATTGAGGATCTGGGCAGCAAAAACGGGACGCAAGTAAATAAATATGTTGTTAAGTTTCCCCAAGAGCTACATCACGGCGATGTTATTTGGTTAGGCAATGTTAACTTGGTAGTATTGCTCACAAGCCCCGCTTCTCAATCTACACCTGAGTATTCCCCAACTTCGGAAAGTAATGAGCAAAGAACAATCCTTCACAATGTTGAACAATTACAACAGCAATGGATCGCAGCTGATAGTAAAGATGGTGGCATCAGTAATAAGGACAAAACCATTGCTCGTCTCAAAGACTTAGTAGATATAGCTAAAAACCTCTGTGCAGCAGCGTCTATAGAAGAGATTTTTTCTCAGGTGCAGCAAGTAGTTTTTCGTTACCTTGATAGTATCGAACGCTTGGCATTATTAATTGATGTTAATGGTTGCGGTCAATTAGAGTTAGTGAACGCTGCCACTAGAAACGTTTCCCAACAAAAACATCTTGCTTCTGATGGGAGTTGGATTAGTCGTAGTATTTGTCAAAAGGTATTTGAGGAAAAAGTCGTCATTCAAACTGCCGATACCCATCAAGATGAACGGTTTGCTAGTGAACAGAGTATTTTGGTCAAAGGCATTCGTAGCGCGATGGCAGTACCTTTATGGGATGAAAATAAAGTTGTAGGCGTACTCTATGCTGATGCCAATCTTTCTTCTTACCATTGGGCAAATGAAGGTGAGGAAGAACTCAGCTTTTTTTCGGCTTTAGCAAACCTTGTGGCTTCTAGCGTGCAGCGTTGGCTACTGGTAGAGAAACTCAAAACTGAAGAGATGATTCGTCACCGACTAGAACGTTATCATTCTCCAGCAGTTGTGCAGCAGTTAATATCTGTAGGTGGATTACCAGGTGGTCGTTTAGCTCCCACCGAGAGCGAAATCAGTATTTTGTTTGCAGATTTAGTTGGCTTTACGGCAATTTCTGAACGGTTAACGCCAACTGCGATCGCTCAACTATTAAATAATTTATTTGAAGAAATGCTAAAAGAAGTGTTTACTTGCGGTGGCACTTTAGATAAGTATATTGGCGATTGTATTATGGCATTTTTTGGCGCTCCCGAACCGCAAGTGGATCACGCCGATCGCGCTGTTACTGCTGCCAAGGGAATGCTCACTCGTCTGGAACATCTCAATGCCAATGGTTTTTGGCACGAACCGCTTCAATTACGTATTGCTATTAATAGTGGTAAGGCTGTTGTGGGAGATGTCGGTAGTTCCCAAAGGGTAGATTATACGGCATTAGGCGGGACGATTAATCTTGCTGCTCGCATGGAAGCAGTTTGTCCTCCTAGTGAATGTGTGATTAGTCAAGCTACTCATAAAATGCTTTCACAACCCTCAGACTTTGAGGAAATGGGAGATTATCGTTTCAAAGGTATTGATCGATTGGTAAAGGTTTATCAGACAAAATTGCAGCAAGCGTCAACAATCATTAATCCATTTATTAATATTTAGGTATAGGGCAGGGGGCAGGGAGCAGGGAGCAGGGAGCAGGGAGCAGGGGAGAATAACTAATGACAAATGACAAATGACTAATTTATCAAGATAAATACATAGTTAATTTGTATATTTTGTTTCAAAAATAATTGCAAAATTGTAATATTGAGCAACTAATTCTTGGTTAAAAGACTAAAATTTGGGTGGTAGCTTCCACAATTGATCTGTGTAACACTAGGAAGCCAACAGTCAAGCTATTTTTTAACGGGAGGTTAGGTAATGGCGATCGCCACCATTAATCCCGCCACTGGGGAGACGCTCAAAACTTTTGAGTCACTCAATGATGCAGAAATTGCCGCTAAACTCGATTTAGCTAATCAGACTTTTGAAAAGTATCGTCAGACTAGTTTTTCTGAGCGATCGCTCTGGCTACAAAAGGCTGCTGATATTTTAGAGCAAGACAAAGCAGAATTTGCTAAGTTGATGACTCTAGAAATGGGTAAGCCATTTAAAGCTGCGATCGCGGAAGTCGAAAAATGCGCCGTCGTCTGTCGCTACTATGCTGAACACGCCCCTGCTTTCCTAGCTGATGTTTCTGTAAAAACTGATGCTAGCCAAAGTTTTGTTCGCTACCAACCAATGGGTACAATTCTTGCGGTGATGCCGTGGAATTTCCCCTTTTGGCAAGTGTTCCGCTTTGCTGCACCAGCGCTAATGGCGGGAAATGTCGGCTTACTCAAACACGCTTCCAATGTGCCGCAGTGCGCCTTGGCAATTGAAGATATTATCCGACGCGCAGGTTTTCCTGAAGGTGCGTTTCAAACTCTATTAATAGGCGCTGCCAAAGTTGCCGATTTGATGGCTGATGACCGTGTAAAAGCTGCCACCTTGACAGGAAGCGAACCAGCCGGCGCATCCCTCGCCGTCGCCGCCGGCAAACAAATTAAAAAAACCGTCTTGGAATTGGGGGGAAGTGACCCGTTTATTGTGTTAGAAAGTGCTGACTTAGAGACAGCAGTTGTCACAGCTACTACAGCACGGATGTTGAATAACGGGCAATCATGTATTGCAGCGAAACGTTTTATTGTCGCAGAAGCGATCGCAGATAAATTTGAAAAATTGCTTTTAGAAAAATTTGAGGCTCTGAAAGTAGGCGATCCCATGCAACTAGATACCGATTTAGGCCCACTGGCAACTCCTGGTATTCTCCAGGATTTAGACCAACAAGTGCAAGCTGCTACAAAAAGCGGTGCTAAAGTCCTCACAGGTGGACATCCTTTATCAGATCGTCCAGGCAACTTTTATCCGCCAACAATTATCATCGATATCGCGCCTGAAGCACCAATTGCCAAAGAAGAATTCTTTGGCCCGGTAGCCTTGTTATTCCGGGTTCCAGATATCGATGCTGCCATTAAACTCGCTAATGACTCACCCTTTGGCTTAGGTGCAAGTGCTTGGACAACCAACGACCAAGAGAGCGATCGCTTAGTTGAGGAAATCGAAGCAGGTGCCGTATTTATCAACAGTATGGTCAAATCTGATCCCCGGTTACCCTTTGGTGGTATTAAGCGTTCTGGATATGGCAGAGAATTGAGTATCCAGGGTATACATGAGTTTGTCAATCTTAAAACCGTGTGGGTTAAATGATTGGTCATTGGTCAAAAAAATGACAAATGACTAATGACATAGACGCTTCTGCGGCTACTCTTCTCCTGACGGAGACGCTACGCGAACGAGAACGCCAAGGGCGAACCCGCAGGGTAGGACAAATGACAAAATAAATAGTTAGGAAATAAAATGAATACAGCAGAGTTATTGGTGCAGTGCCTAGAAAATGAAGGAGTGCAATATATTTTTGGACTCCCTGGCGAAGAAAACCTGCACGTTTTGGAAGCACTAAAACATTCTTCCATTAAATTTATTACGACTCGTCATGAACAGGGTGCAGCATTCATGGCCGATGTCTACGGACGCTTAACAGGAAAAGCCGGAGTGTGTCTTTCTACTCTTGGGCCTGGGGCAACTAACTTGATGACTGGGGTAGCAGATGCTAACCTTGATGGTGCGCCCTTAGTGGCGATTACCGGTCAAGTGGGGACAGATAGAATGCACATTGAATCCCATCAATATTTAGATTTGGTGGCAATGTTTGCACCTGTTACCAAGTGGAATAAGCAGATTGTGCGACCGAGTATTACACCAGAAGTAGTGCGGAAAGCATTTAAGCGATCGCAATCTGAAAAGCCTGGTGCAGTTCACATTGATTTGCCAGAAAATATTGCTGCCATGCCCGTCGAAGGCAAACCTTTGCGTAAGGATAATAGCGAAAAGACTTATGCATCTTTTGCTAGCATTCGGGCAGCCGCCGCCGCAATTTGCCAAGCAGTTAACCCATTAATCTTAGTAGGAAATGGGGCAATTCGCGCTCAAGCAAGTGATGCTGTAACGCAATTTGCTACTTTGCTGAATATACCCGTTGCCAATACCTTCATGGGTAAAGGCATTATTCCCTACACACATCAATTAGCTTTGTGGTCAGTGGGATTACAGCAAAGAGATTATATTACTTGTGGTTTTGATAACACAGATTTAGTAATTGCGATCGGTTATGATTTGATTGAGTTTTCCCCCAAGAAATGGAATCGTAATGGTGAAATTCCCATTGTGCATATTGGGGTAAGCCCGGCGGAAATTGATAGTAGTTATATTCCTAACGCCGAAGTAGTGGGAGATATTTCAGATTCCCTTTATGAAATTTTAAAATTAGCAGATCGGCAAGGTAAACCCGATCCTTTTGCCATTAGCTTAAGGTCAGAGATTCGGGCTGATTACGAACAGTATGCCCATGATGATGGATTTCCCATTAAGCCGCAAAAGTTAATTTATGACTTACGCCAAGTGATGGGCCCAGATGATATTGTCATCTCTGATGTTGGCGCACATAAAATGTGGATGGCCCGTCATTATCATTGCCATAGTCCCAATACTTGCATAATTTCCAACGGCTTCGCAGCTATGGGTATTGCTATTCCTGGCGCTTTAGCAGCAAAACTCGTTCATCCCAACCGCAAAGTCGTTGCTGTAACAGGCGATGGCGGCTTTATGATGAATTCTCAAGAATTAGAAACAGCCTTGCGTGTTGGTACGCCCTTTGTCACCATAATTTTCAATGATGGTGGTTATGGGTTAATTGAGTGGAAGCAAGAAAATCAATTTGGCAAAGGAAACTCATCTTTTGTGCATTTTAGCAATCCTGATTTTGTAAAATTAGCCGAAAGCATGGGTTTAAAAGGCTACCGAGTTGAATCAGCTTTAGATTTGATTCCCACTTTGAAAGAAGCCCTCGCTCAAGATGTACCTGCGGTGATAGATTGCCCCGTAGACTATCGGGAAAATCACCGCTTTAGTCAAAAAGCCGGCGAGTTGAGTTGCGCGGTATAAAAAGTTAGGAGTTATTTATTTGGGACTTAAACATTTTTGAGGCAGAAACAAGCCTCAAACTCATGCAGGGTAAGGAGAATACACTAAAAGCTCAAGAATAGCTAATTTCACAGCAAAGCACCACCACAACTAGAACCACATCCAGCAGTACAACCATAGCAATAAGCAGCAGTTTGGATCTCACTAATCAGGTCTAAACTGCCAGCTTCTAACAGTTTGCTAACTGTCAAAGTTTCACCATTGCGATTTTTAGCAGGCAAATTCATCATTTGATTAAAGTCACAATCATATACATTACCTAGATAGTCAATTGAAAGTTCATCGCGACACATCAAATGTTCAACTGTACTAAGATTAAAATGCGATTCTAAAAACTGCAAATAGCTGGGGTACAGTTTTCTCCGTTCTAAATGCATTTTGGTTCTACCAACTGGTAGATTGGTAATGGCGAAGAGGTTGTTAAATACAATATTAAAATGTTCTTGCAAGAACATTTTGTAATCTTGTTCTAGGTTGACCTGTTCTGGAGCTAAAGAAAATTTTTCATCAGTGGGTAACTGGGGATTAAATATCAAGTCCAAAATTAAATTTGGCTTTTTACCATAGCCAAGTTGGTTAAGCCACTGCAAAGCTTTGACTGAACTATCAAAAACACCAGCACCGCGCATTTTATCAACATTATCTGCTAAATAGCAGGGTAGAGAGGCCACAACTCTTATTTGGTGTTGAGCGAAATATTCTGGTAAATCAGCAAATCCATCTTCAAAATAAATGGTCAAATTAGACCGGACAATCACTTGCTTCCCGCTTGCTCTTGCTGCTTCTACCAGTGGCTTAAATCCATAATTCATTTCTGGTGCGCCACCAGTCAAATCCACAATTTGAATTTCGGGAAATTTATGGATTAGCGAAATCAATTGCTCACAAACTTCAGGAGAAAGTTCTTCTGTACGTTTTGGGCCAGCTTCGACATGACAGTGTGTACAGGCAAGGTTACAACGCTTACCGAGATTAATTTGTAAAACAGTAATTCCCTTTTTTGTCAAAGGGGAATTGAGTTTATTTTTAAATGGTATGGCTATTGATTGAGTTTGCATTAGTTACTACTCCTTAAACATGGCAAAATATATTCATTCAATCAATTTCTCTAACCTTGCAATAATCTGTAAGCTATTGCACTAATAATTGCAGCAGTAGGTAAAGTTAAAACCCACGATAATAATATCTGAAAAAAAACACGCGTATTGGCTTTTTTGCCAGTTAATCCCACTCCAAAAATAGAACCAACTGAAACATAAGTGGTGGAAACCGGAAGTCCAAAACTACTAGCTGCAATAACTAGAACTCCAGTTACTATATTTGCTGATAAGCCTTGAGTATGATTCAATGAGGTAATCTTTTCACTCATAGTTACTGCAACTTTTTGGGAGTTTAGTAAACCGCCAAGTGCCATTGCGATCGCAATCGTGATCATTCCCCCCTGAATCGAAAAATACTCAATAACTAGAATGAGTGAGAAAATCTTGGGAGTATCATTTAATCCTCTAGCAAAACTGACAATTCCCGCACTGGTAAAATGGCAAGTATCAATAATTCTCTGATTGACTGGTAGATTCAATTTTGAAATGATACAGTTAGATAAGCTATAAATTCCTGCTCCTAAAGGAATAGCAATGATGGGACTGAGTAATAAAGGCAAAATAAAGGAAGTTCCCAAAGCTGCAAAATTAACTTTGAGTCCGATCGCAACTAATCCAGCTCCAACCAGCGCACCTGTTAAACTGTGAGTTGTGGAAATGGGAAACCCCATGAAGGTGGCTATCAGTATAGTTAAACCAGCAGCGATCGCAACTGCCAAATGAAACTCTGGTGAATTAGCGATCGCATCAGGCACTAATCCTTTCCCAGAGAAATTTTTAATTAATGTACTTGCCAAAAAAGTTGCAGTAACCGCACCAGCTAAAGTTGTAAAAGTTGCCCACAGACTTGCTGTTTGATAGCTGCTGGTTCGGCTACCAAACAACGTCGCTACCCCTTTAAAGTTGTCATTTGCCCCATTTGAATATGCTAAAAAAAGCGTGGCGATAAATAAACTAATTAACAACATTTCGGGGTTATAAAGAAGAAATAAGAATCCATAATCCAGAATTCAGAATGCAATTACTAAAATATTAAAATTGTGCATTCATTCCCCAGCGATGCACTGAGCTTGTCGAAGTGTCGTACAGAATTGTTCTGAATTCTGACTCTTGACACCTGAATTCTTTCTTAACGTCAGTTCGGGTTAAGAAAGAATTCAGCGTTAGGATTTGTGTAAAAATAACCTGAACAATTTTTGTGCGAAAGCTAGATTTAGCAAGCTATTCCAAATAAATTTTGTACAACTTATTTTTACATGATGCCTTAGTTGACGGAAACGACGCAAACACGTTGAAATATCTCAGAATCAAGCAACGGGGTAATAAGGGTTTCAGCTTATCCCAAACTCAGGTTTTCTTAAGAAATTAACAGCAACCACCACCGCTATAGTGCCAAGTTGAATCGGTAATAATTATTTCTGCTGGCTTGATATCCGCAAGTTTAGCAGCAGTTTTATCACACACTGCTACGGGAATACCTAGCTGGAATACATGTCCTGCCGAGTCGTCGAAGAAGGGTTCCAAGCCAGCATAAACTGCTGTTTTTCCCGTAAAGATACAAGCACCATCTTCTGGAATAGCAACTTTAAAGGAGACAGAATCTAGGCTTTCTAAAAGTAGGTGTTCTTCTAAATTATAAGTTTGGGAATCTAGTAAACGGTAAGGACGACGGGCGCGAATTTCAACTTGACCAAAGCCAGCATTTGTAATTCGTTCAGTATACTCTTCATAAGTGAGTGCGCCTGATAAACACATGGCTCTGAGCCGTTCATCTTGTTGAAGATGTGCTGGAATTGGACTAGTGGCAATTGGATCGCTCATCTGCAAGCGTCCGCCCGGTTTTAATATCCGGTAGGCTTCTTTTAAAGCACGGGTTAAATCTTCTGGTTCAAAGATGTTGAAAAGGCAATTTTGCGCTACGATATCGACACTAGCATCAGCAACAGGCAAGTTAAAAGCATCACCTTCGCGGATTTCTACAAAACTGGTGTCAAACCAAGGGTTTTCTTGAGCAGCAATTTCCAGATTGCGTGCAGCTGCTTCTCGCATAGCCCCAACCGGTTCAACGGCAATTACAGCACCTACATAGCGGGAAAAATAAGCGAATTGTAACGCTTCTAAGCCGCCGCCAACACCGACATACAGCACAGTAGGCTGGTTTCCTAATTCAGTGGGGTGAACGGTAGTGCCACAACCATAGTTCATTTCCTGCATTGGCAAAGGAATTTTCAACCCTGGTAGTTGCAGGGGTGTACTTTGCACACAACAAAGTCCAACTTGCGGGGTTTGGGCAACTTCACGGTAGAATTGCGCTGCTGTTTCTAGATAGGTCATGCAATTTTAGATTTTAGATGATCACAGCTTTGTGCATCCTAATACAATTAACTCTGAGTTTGGATGAGTTTTTACTCAAATTGGCAAAAACCGCAAATCTTCATCTGATAAAAGTTTTTGGGGCATCTGCGTTAATCGAAATTTAACATTAATCATTAGGGGAGCAGGGAGCAGGGGGAGATGAGGGGGACAAGGGGACAAGAAGTGAGAACTTGAAACAAGTCTTTCCCCTTGTCCCCAATTCTCCTTGTCCTCAAGTTCTCTTGCCCATGCCCCATGCCCAAATTCAATCATGCAACGTGTAGCCAACACCACTCACAGTTTGAATGAGGCACTTTTCGTTATTGGCTTCAAGTTTCAGACGCAGGTAGCGCATATGAATTTCGATCATGTTAGCATCGCCTATGAAGTCACAACCCCAGACTTCTCCTAAAATGCGATCGCAGGTAATTATCTGTCGCGGATGGGTCAGTAAATATTCCAGTAAATCAAATTCCTTGGTAGTTAACTCAATTAACCTCTGCTCTCGGTACACTTGGCGCGTGCGACGATTTAAAGTTAGGTCTTTAAACTCTAAAACATCTGCGGTGCCTACTTGCTGGCTTCTTCGCAGGTGAGTATCAACTCTAGCTAATAATTCATCAACGCTGAAAGGTTTAACAAGGTAATCATCAGCACCAGCGTCTAAGCCTACAATGCGATCGCTCACTTCATCTTTGACGGTTAATAAGATTATTGGCACTTTATCACTAATACTTCGCAGGCGGCGGCAAATTTCTAATCCCGACAAACCAGGCAACATCCAGTCTAAAATTACTAAATCTAGATGTAACTTACGCGCTGCGGTGAGTGCAGTTAATCCATCGTAGGCAATACTGACTTGATAGCCTTCATAATTCAATTGCAACTCGACAAATCGTGCTAGTTTGACTTCATCTTCAACCAGTAAGATGTGCGTCATGATGATGTTAATAATTTCAGCAGGGTACGGTAAGCAGGAATACGGTCTGGAAACACTTTAGCGAGGTGTAAGCTACTTAAATAGCCAAACATCTAAATTAGGTGTACGTTAGCTTAGTATAAACCTGGGTAAGTAACAACCGTAAATCTGCAATTACCGATGGCTGCTTGCTCAAAGCACGATCCAACTGGCTATTAGCAATAAACTGTGACATCTTCACCACATTCATCAGCAAGATAACAGAGCGCTTTAAAACGCAAACCAACCACTTCCTCGTATAGGGGATTTAATTTACACATCGGAGGAATGTGAAACAGCTTCCGGCTAAAGAGCGTGATGTCTCGCTCGAAGGGACACTGAGCAGGAATAGCTTTGCACAAGAAATGAGCCAATTTGGAGTTATGAATTTCTACCGTTTCCAACCACTCGCGGACTGGGTGCAGTAGATCATTGTGTAACTGGTGTTGAATAAAGTTTGTCATAATTTTTCACCTTAATCATTTCAAATTAGATTGAGTTTGTTTTATTTGAACCTCTATAAATAAATACGGTTAGATTCTATAGTTTTATGCACTAATTAATCATCCTTTAGTTCTCTACAGAGATAGAATGAGTCTCTAGGCACACTGTTAACTACAGATTCAATTACCAAGGTTCCGGATAATTTATACCATTCCCAAAAATTCTTGCAACAAATGAATCAGATGTAGGGGCTTATAGGTGTAAGCTCTAGCAACGTATTTTTAACAAGAATTTCCTGAAATAGGATTGTGCCAAACGCTAGGCTAGATATTGCCAAGCTGCAAAGCTATAACCCAATACGGTTCAGTTAAGGTTCAAAGTCATGTAAATTAAGCATTGTTCCCAAGAATGGAAATTAAGTGTGGTGCATCTGAGAGATTTTTCGTTGGTGTGTC
>NZ_JACJQM010000390.1:0-2106 GCF_014696655.1 Nostoc sp. FACHB-888
GAATTATGGAGGTAGAAATAGAGAATCAAATTAAAACTTCTTCATTTCTTTGAATTATTCATTAATTTTTGCAATCTCTGAATATTTTCTGGTATGAAATTAAAAACTTTTGTGTCATTTCTGCGACTTGTAAGCGGTTATTTGCTTATTCAAGTATGCTGTTAATTAGCGGTTGCACCCAACTTTTTAATATGTATCAATCATAAAACAAAATGCACTAGCACTCCCCGAAACTTGGTCATCATCCATGATTGCAAAAGAATTGCCAGAAGAAAAAATGGAAATTTGAGGAGGTGTCACAAAAGAATAAAAAGCGTAGCTTGCTGCCAACTCTTGGAGACGCTCTGCGCGTTTGGCATCACACTGGCGCATGATTTTTTTGAAATATTTTTTAGTCTCGGTGTTTTTATTCTTTTTTTTATTCATTCTCCATAAATTTTAGTTATCAAGAAAGGCTTCAGCGCTGGAGGCTCAGTTGGCAGAAGGAAATTCTGACTCCTGCTCAATGCAGGTGGCCGTAGGGAACAAGGGCCTAAAACCCCGCCGAAAACAAAAGCGCAAACAACATTGGACGGGGTCTGAATCCCCGGCGAATTGAACATAAAAGCCTTCTGCCCTCTGCAAGAACTGCCTTATTCAATGTTTCCTCTCCCCATTCCTTCAATTCCTTTGAGAGTGAGCTTTCTGGCTTTCGTTGCCGTCGAAATCACATTAAATTAACTTAACTCTGCACTGAACCATAGTTTGAGAAGGAGTGATGGACATGGCATCTATTAACGGTACCTTTGGTAACGACATTCTAATTGGGACTCCAGAAACTGATTCCATTTTCGGCGATTTAGGTGATGACACTCTCATCGGTGGTGATGATGATGAGTTTGTCTTCAACAACGTAATTGATGTCCTCGTTTTTGATTCTGGCGTGTACGTCTATAGTAGTGATGGTTTTGACATCATTAAAAACTTCTCTCGACTCTCTGGAGAAGATGATAACGTTATCAGTATTGACCCTGTAAATAACAAATATACTTATGTAAGTATAAATACATCATTAAGTGTTCGTAATACCGACGTAGTGAGTCCAGGAAAAATTGAATCCATCGACGGCACCACAGGTTCTGACACAATTCAAGGGACTTCAGCAGACGAGATTATTTATGGTTTGGAAGGCAACGATGTGCTGTATGGCAACGGTGGTTACGATATACTCTATGGTGAACCGGGCAATGACAGCCTTTACGGTGGTGGAAATGCTAACAGACTGTACGGTGGTTTGGGCAATGATTATTTAAATGGTGGAGACAACGGTGGCAATGTACTGTATGGCGAGAAAGGCGATGACATCCTTGAGGGCGATGGGGGGCTTGATGTCCTAATTGGTGGAATTGGCAACGACACTTATATTATTTTTGTATTCGGGTCTGAGGGCAATGTAGTCATCAATCAGTTTGCGAATCAGACCCGAATATTTCAGATTACAGAATACTTGAATGAAGGAACCGATACGGTTGAGTCTTCGTTCAGCTACAAATTGGGTGACAACCTAGAGAACTTGGTTCTCACAGGTAGCGAGGATATTAATGGCATAGGCAACGCCCTGGACAATCGAATTGAGGGGAATGCCGGTTACAACTTTTTGGTTGGCGACGATGGCAATGACCACTTGCTTGGCTATGGGGACTACGACATTTTGGTTGGTGGGGCTGGTAACGACACACTCGTTGGCGGTGCTGGTAACGACTTCTTAAATGGAGGTTCTGGTAGCGACTTTTTAAATGGCGGTACTGGTAATAACACACTCACAGGCGATGCAGGTGCTGATACATTTGTCTTCAACTTCAAGTCTGAAGGCATCGACATTATCAAGGACTTCAGCTACTTAGAAAGCGACAAAATTCAGACTTCCACAATTGGGTTTGGCGCTACTTCCACTAACGAGTTCAGTTACGACAGCAAGACTGGTGCTTTGTCCTTCCAGCAGGGCAAACGCATCTAAATATTGACGAGCCTGAATCAGTATGAAATACACCAAGACTCAAACTACATAAGGCTTTGAGGAAATTAAATCTCACTCAATATTAAAATGATAATCATTGTGAGGGGGAG
>NZ_JACJQM010000391.1:0-2097 GCF_014696655.1 Nostoc sp. FACHB-888
TATTGACACTCAGTCCTAATAAACGTCCTTACTACCAACAAGGAGAAAGAGCGATGAGGCTTATTCTATCTGCATCCTAGCCCTTTTTGTAGCCCCCTAAGCATTACCGTTGGTCAAGAAAACTCTGCAACCATCGATCTCTTACGAAGATATTGGGACAGGTCAACCGATTGTACTGATTCATGGATTTCCATTGAACGGACATTCTTGGGAGAAGCAGGTTTTAGTTTTACTGAATGCAGGATATCGAGTAATTACCTACGATCGCCGAGGATTTGGCAACTCCAGTCAGCCCTCATCTGGCTATGACTACGATACCTTCGCCGCCGATTTGAATACACTCATGACCAAGCTTGACTTGCAAAATACCGTGCTGGTCGGTTTTTCAATGGGAACAGGTGAAGTCACACGTTATCTTGGCAAATACGGCTCAGAGCGGGTGCAGAAAGCCGTGCTGATGGCTCCCGTTCCACCGTTTCTGTTAAAGACAGACGACAATCCAGAGGGTGTTGATCAAAGCGTTTTCGATGGTATTATGAAAGCGATTGTTGATGATCGTCCAGCTTATTTCTCTGCCTTTTTCAAAGAGTTCTTCAATGTTGATGTATTGCTTGGCGATTCTCGTTCCGAGAGGCTACGCCAACGCATCAGCAATGAAGCGATTCAAGCCAGTTGGAATGTAGCAGCAGGGGCTTCTGCTAAAGGGACTTTGGACTGTGTACCCTCCTGGCTCACCGATTTCCGCGATGATCTGCCCCGCATTGATGTGCCGACTCTGATTATTCATGGAGATAGCGATCGCATTTTGCCGCTTGAGTCCACCGCAGCAAGACTTCCAAAGCTGATTAAAAACAGTCAACTTGTTGTCATCCCTGGCGGGCCGCACGCCATCAACTGGACTCACGCTGATCAGGTCAATCCCCTGTTACTGGACTTTCTTCAGCAGGAATAATCAGCGATCTACTGCATTTCTGGCTTGCGAAAAAACTCTGTGATTCACCCCGTTGAGTCAGGCTCAAATGATACACATATTTGTCTAGTTCTGAAGAGGCAATTCTATGACTGTCCCCACTCAAACGTCTCGAACCGTTGCCGGAGTAATCAATAGCGTTGAAACACTCGAAGGGGCCGGATTTCTTGTACGTCGGCCCTTTCCCAAAAGTAGCTTCTCTGAATTTGACCCGTTTCTCCTCCTCGACGAGTTGGGTCCGATTAATCTAAAGCCGGGTCAGGCAAAAGGTGCACCCGATCATCCGCACCGGGGCTTTGAAATCGTCAGCTATGTCTTGGATGGACGGTTAGAGCACAAAGATTCTGCGGGGCACGCCGGGCTACTAAATCCGGGTGATGTCCAGTGGATGACAGCAGGTGCCGGGGTCGTGCATTCCGAGATGCCAGAGTCAATGTTTACCCAAACTGGTGGACGGCTCCACGGTATTCAACTATGGGTCAATCTGCCACAACGAGACAAAATGATGCCGCCCCGCTACCAGGAAATTCCAGCGGCTCACATTCCGGTAGCTCAAACCGAAGATCGGTCTGTGACGGTGCGGGTGATTACGGGAGAAGCGTTAGGGGCAAAAGCCGTAATTCAGACGCGCACGCCGATCACTTACCTCCACTTCACACTGCAACCAGGGGCAACGATGATCCAGCCTGTAACAAAAGAGTACAACGCCTTTGTCTATGTACTGGAGGGGGCTGGGTTGTTTGGGACAGAGCCAACGCCTGGTGATGATGGGCAGATGGTGCTCTTTTCTCAAGATGGAGAAGATGTAGTGATCTCCAACCCTGCTGATGCTCAGCGTCCTTTAGATCTTCTGCTGATTGCAGGTGTACCCCTTAACGAACCAGTCGTGCGCTACGGTCCGTTTGTAATGAACACTGAAGCTGAAATTATCCAGGCGATCAACGACTACCAAGAAGGAAGGATGGGACAGATTTATGCTTAACACATTTCAAGATTGGACTAGTCAACATCAACGCTTGAGTGAGATACGAATCAAACTACTGCATCTGCACAAGCTTTTACTAGAGACTGAGCGTCTTACCTATGAGCAAGTTCGAGGGCAAGTTTCTAGAGGTGAATTGCTACAA
>NZ_JACJQM010000392.1:0-2064 GCF_014696655.1 Nostoc sp. FACHB-888
CAAAATAGCGAGCAGACTGTAGAGCAAATTGCTAAAGCATTAGGCTACCAAGATGTATCTCATTTGTCTCGCCAGTTTCGGCAACATCATGGCTTACCTCCCCATACTTGGCGTAAACAATATCATGCACTTGCTTCAAAAGTCGGCATTTAAGTACTACAAATGAGTTGAATACTTTTAAAATTTTCTTTACGAATCAACTCTGACCTTTGATTTTAAATCTTCCCTCAAGGGTTAAGATCATTTCCTACAAAGGTAACTTCGAGTCCGTGAATGATTAGAAGTAGTTACTAAAACCCTTTGACGATTTTTACAGGCAGATATAGCAATTTCGCTACTTCTTTCATTAAGTCTTTAGGGTTTGAAGGCTTTTGAATATAAGTTTGAAACCCAGATGCAAGCGCTTTTTCATAGCATTCCTCAAAAGATACGCCACTTAAAGCAATTGCCGGAATTTCTCTAATTGGTGAGAGTGGTAGTGACCTAATTTTCTGTATTAACCAATATCCGTCTTTTCCGGGCATTGCAATGTCAGAAATTAAAAGATCCACTGCGTGTTGTTGAATTAGTTTAAATGCTAACGAGGCATTATCTGCCAACATTACATTAATTCCATATCTACAAAAAAAATAGCTTATTAAACTCAGGTGATTTTTGTCGTCATCAACTATAAGTATTGTTAATCCTTTAAAGATAATATCTATCTCTGTTCTCTGGTCTGAAGATTGTGCAGCCTCAAAATTTTCTACCATAATCGGATTTGACTGTTACTCGGTAATGCCTTACTTGCTTGATGAACGCAGGATCGGCTATAACTTACGACTGCGAAAAAGTCCCTTGCTTTATATAAAAGTTTGTTATGTAATATTCTTCAGCTAGAGTTTTGTGCTTTATGCAAAAATAACCAAAATTTTGAAACTGCTGTCACAAAGGAGAATCAAGATTTAGAAGATGTTAAAGCCCTGCTAAAAGCAGTCTCTATCGCTGCGCTGGATTTATCCCCTTTTTCCGTACCCTCACAAACGTTTGTGCAATCATTCTAACCTCTCACCAATGGTCACAGTTATATCGTCCGGTGGGAGATTATTGGGCGATACGAATGGCACATTTCTCTTTCACAGACGCTTTGCGAACGTGAATGCTACCGGAAATGTCGGGTGTGGAAATTGGGTTATTGGCTAACCCAATGTCCACAAATGGATCACAAAATTGATCTAGTAGTTGCTCTGGTGAACTTGGCTCTTTTAAGGACAAGAGGTAATGGAACTCATGTTTTTAGCCCTTTCCCCTTTAACAAAAGTTGGGGGGTTAAGTCCCCTGCCTCTACAGGCAGAACCTTTTGTGTCGGGGTCAAAATCCCCGTCACAAAACGTAATTGCGAATTGGTTTAACATGAACCCCTTTCCCAGTCCTTACCCAACTTTTGCTTGGGTTGGCAGGCTATTAGACTTGCACCTATACAATTAAATAAGGTATCGCTCAGTCCGATACCTTGACTAATACTGATATACACACTCAAATATTTTACATCCGTAATCTTGCTGAGTCAATTACACTGCAATTTTCCAGCAGAATTTTAATTTTGAAGTAAAACAAGGGAACTCTAGGTAAGAGTTGATTATTGTTGCGTCTAGTATGATTATGGCTTCTCAGAATCAAGGCTCAGATTCTCAGAGAATTATTGCTATCACCGTTGAAAAAATCCGTCAATCTCTTGATTTAGAATATATTTTTCAGACAACTACTCAAGAAGTTAGGCAATTGTTCAACTCTGACCGTGTAATTTTATATCGTTTCAATCCAGATTGGAGTGGAAAAGTTGTCTCTGAATCCTTAGCACAAGGGTGGTTGCCTTTAATCCAGCAGCAAACGCATCAACCACAATTAGTAGAAAATATCAGTGAATGTAGCTTGAAAAATTTATCTATCCCTCCAATTGTAGATACTTATTTACAAGATACAAAGGGAGGGCGCTTTTCTCAAAATGAAACTTATCGTGTTTGTGACGATGTTTACAGTGCTGGCTTTAGTAAGTGCTACCTGAAAATTTTAGAGCAATGCCAG
>NZ_JACJQM010000393.1:0-2046 GCF_014696655.1 Nostoc sp. FACHB-888
CTCCCCCTCACAATGATTATCATTTTAATATTGAGTGAGATTTAATTTCCTCAAAGCCTTATGTAGTTTGAGTCTTGGTGTATTTCATACTGATTCAGGCTCGTCAATATTTAGATGCGTTTGCCCTGAAGAATACACCAAGCAAGCATCGAAACCTTTATGATGACTAATTACAAGATTGCACGATTTTTTATCAGCAAAGTAAGTCAGAGTCTCTTATTTTTACACGGATAGGGTATCTATGAAGTGCTTTACTCAACCAACCTGAGTTCAAATTAACTATTCTCTAGTATAGATAATTACAACTATAGGAAATAAACCATGTCAAATTTGGAGAAGAAAAACAAGAGTATTATCCTAATGACAATTTGATTTCCTTCTGGAAATAGTTTCGTCTGCATGATCACCATTTTTAAATAACTAAATCACTTAATAGCATCCGATGGTCGGAATTTCCACCTTTGATAGTTTTACAATCTACGACTTTGATATCATTACTAACAAAAATATGATCTATTGGCAGCTTAATTACGCCTACAATCCAGGCTGGTAAGTGAACATAAGTTGTCGGTTCAATCCATGAAGGTTCTACTCCAAAGCCCAGTTTTGTATTGTGTAGTCCCGTTTTTTCAACTAGTCTTTTATAGTAGGGCGACCAAGGAGTTAGGTTTAAGTCACCTGCAAATATTAGTCTTTTATACTTTTGAGCTTGTAAGTACTGAGTTACTTCAGCTAATGCGGTGTTACGTTTAGCAAAAACATCAGGTTTGATCGGTACTGAAGGGTGGGCTGCTACTAAAGTGATATTTTTAGTGGCAGTTTTTACAGATGTGGTTAAAATCGTTCCTGCGCTTAGTGTCTTTCCTTGAGGATTTACCAACCCAAAGCGGCTAAAAACAGCCAACCCACCACCACGAGTCCGGTAAGCAAAGGGTAGAGTATCTTGCAGGTGGTTGGTTAGTTTCTTCATAGCTGGCGGGCTGATCTCTATTAATACAGCTATATCAGGTTTTTGCTGTTCAACGAGATTAGCGACCCTGGTCAACTGAGTATTTTGAATATTGATGTTAAATTCTATAATTCTAAGAGATTCGCCTCGCCCTTGATGGCTATTAGGCAGATACCAAGGTAATATCCAAACGCTATTAAACGCTAGCAAAGCAAGAGCAAAAAACAGTGTGCCCTGCCAGCGAATTCCAGCCAACCAAGCACACAAAATCCCGATAGTGATCACTAAAGAGACTAAAAAGTAATAAACTCTGCCGTGACTTAATAACTCGAAAGGATACCACCAAAGGAAACCAACACCTATTGAAACAAGGGCAGTAATTCCTAATAGAAGGTTCAATAAAATTTGGCTATAAGACTTTAACATCTAATACTGATATTTACACACAAATGTACTTAGCTAGATATACAGTACTTGCAAAGCTTATTACTGAAATTATACTAATTTTTCGTCAAACCATGACATTATGTTGAGACGGACAAGCAGAACTCAGTGATTCTTGGTGGGATAAAGTTAAATATTACGCTCTGTTGGCGATTGAAAGGGTTGAATACAGGGTTGAATCAGCTCAAGAATTACTCAGTACGCTAACAATTGATGAGCGTTGCGGCGTGATGCTGAAGTTTGAGGATTTTGAACCGAACTTATTTGCTCAACTGCTTGTCGATGCTCCACAGTGGACTGAATGGATGGTGTGATTGATTGGAGCGTCAGTCGCTAATAGATATAACCACACCACCCATCAGCTCTACCAACATCACCCAACATTCCCCAAACGGAACATGGCGAAATCCAAGGATAGAATGATCGATAAGGCAATCTATCAATGAAGGAGGCCTCTATGTCTGACTCCATAAACCAACAAATTCTGCTCAAAAGTTACCCCACAGGCGAACCGAAAGAAAGCGATTTTGCCCTTGTTGAAACGGCAATTCCAGAACTGGGAGAGTCAGAAATACTCACCCGCACTATTTACAGCAATTCTCATTTTGAAAAAAAATCAGAGAAAATTCTGTTATTTAAATAGAGAACTTGTG
>NZ_JACJQM010000394.1:0-2039 GCF_014696655.1 Nostoc sp. FACHB-888
CACCCCCCGTGCAATTTTGACTGGGGTTAATTTTGACTGGGGTTTCTTTTGTTGTCTTGATTTGTGAACGAAGTAATTGAATTTGGTCAGGAGAAACCCACGAAGAAGGTGGAGTGGGAGTATAAATGTTAGTAGTTCCAATACGTTCTTGTATTTGAATCATTCCGGCGGCTAGTAAAAGCTTGATGGCATTTTTGGCAGTTTTGAGAGCGATGTAGCAATGTTTAGCCATTTTCGGAATAGACTCAAAACAACCGCTTACACCTGCTCTCCTTTGGATATGCGCGTACAGCCTAAATTCTGATGATTCAAGTGGATAATCATCAAAAAAACCGGGAATGAAGACTTCAAAAGCTGTCCGATTATTAAGCTGATTTTCTGTTAAACTCATAGATATATTTTCCCTGATTACTTAGTTTTGTTTTCCCTCGATTTGCGCCAAAATATCGAGGGTTTTGCTTTTGAAGAGAAGTGAAAATTGTTCATCTTCTAAAGCTTAAATGCTGAGTGTGGAGAAATTTATACGATTCTAGATACAGGTTTCAGCCTCATAATTAGAGGCAATTTACCTTGTTGTTTGATTTATGACTAGATTGAAGTTTCAATCCAGATAAAATACTCATTTCCTGGCCCCTACGTGCGGTCGAAAAGTTAGATTAATCCGTGTACTAACGACCTTATTGGTCTTCGGAACTTGATGCAGATGAGTAGTTTGACAACCCGGAAGCATCACCAGCAGACTCCCATGCTCCAACCAAAAGTCAGTAGGCTTACACCCGATGGGCTTGATTTGGAATTTCCTCACTGAACCCAGGCTGATGGATGCGATTGCGGGATTTAGCCCCATTGAAGCTTCACTGTCGTTATGCCAGCCAATACTGTCTTGTCCGCTCCTATATTGATTGCCAATGACGATGCGAAAGTTATAACCAGCAGTTGCAGTGATTCTGTTGCGTAACTTAGCTAGAGCATCTGTCCAAGGCAGTGGTTTGAGTAGTACGCTCTTGGAGTAGAGATAATCACAGCCCTCATCCCCGTAAATACATTCCAAACGAGGCACAGGCATCGTTTTACCCAGCATCCTGATTTGATTTTGTTTCCATTGCAGTTCTTGGCAATGTTGGTAGAGTTCGTCGGCTTCTTCCTTGTTCAAAAATTCTGGATAATAGTTGACTGGTAAAGTAGGAGCAGATTCAGGAAATAAAGTTAGTTGTTGCATAATTCTCCTTTGGCGATCGCCCTAACAATTTCTTCTGCCCGTTCCTGTGAAATAGCCTGTTCAGGATTCTTGTAAAACCCAACGATTTGAGATTTGGGACGCACAATAATGCGTTGTCCTGTTGCGCGTTTATCCCACACAAAGCACGAGATGGTGATGTTATCGGTAGCCCAACGACTACCCCGTTTATCCTTGCGAAAACAGAAGCGCGGCATGATGATTACAAGTGACGGCGGGTGCTGCTGTAAGAAATCCGCCCGATCATCACAGGGTTCGAGAAAGCTGGTCAGGAGGAATGCAGCTACACCCACACGGGCTTTACGGTAAGCATTCTTGATAATTGGGGATGCGAACTCCGAATATGGCGGATTGGTACAGATCCAATCGCACTCTGGAAATTTTTCCCATGATTCGGCTAATGTTGCATCGTAGTGAAAATGTGCCTGCTTGTTCGGATCTATGTCGTTAGTCCAGATATGTTCTGTATGAGGCCACACATTCAACAAAGACGCGATCGCTCCATGTCCCACACACGGCTCACTAATCACACCTGACAACCTAACGTGGCGCAGTAATTCAGTAGTAAACCACGATGGAGATTCATAAAAGTTCAGTGGATGCCTACCAACAGTTTCTGTAGATGCACTTGTATGTGGTTGTGGTATCAGCAGTTGTGCAACAGTCATAAGCTCTCTCCCGCTTGTTTGACAACAAGAGCGCTGATTGATTCAAAATCCACTTGAAAAATGTTCATATCAGTCAGCATCTCGCCACTGTTATAGCGGTCTACAATATGCTGCCTAATACCTGATTCTGAAAG
>NZ_JACJQM010000395.1:0-2024 GCF_014696655.1 Nostoc sp. FACHB-888
ACTGGCTAATCACGTTACCTTTTAAAGCACCCAAAGTCTATCAAAACCTTGTAAAACAAGGACTAAATCATGTTACCCTTTTTGCGGAATATACCGTCAATAGCGTGGGAACCCGTGCTGAAACTATATCAGTAAAGGATGCCAGAATAATCTGGCGCTATTTCGACACAAAAGGAAATGTACAAGCTCAAAAGCTAATAGATGCCTTATCTGAAGACTCACTCACTAGCAGATTCGATCAAGTCTGGGGAGAGTCGCGGACAGTTGAACAACGGCGCATAGACGATTCTCGAATCTTAGATACGCCCCGCCCAAGGACCTGACTTTTCGAGACTGAATTTGAGGAGAATCTAGCACGATAAGCAAGCTCCATAAAAAGCACATACAAAAATGGTAAATACTACTGGGAGTTTGTCTACAACTGAATGACTCCCGAAAAAAAAGCTAAGCTCGATATCGTTAATCCAATTTTGCCTAACGGGAGAAGAAAGTACAAAATACATCAAATGCTGTCGAAAGAAACAAAGGAGAGGTTATCTCCTCACGTTATATCAGTCCTGGTTCTGATGAAGTCGGCTAACTCGGTGGCAGAACTGAGGCGCCTGGTGCAGAGGCAGTACGGAATAGATCAGCCTAATCTGTTTGATGGGTGGAATGTGGAATAGTTAGTGATCGATTTTTGGCAAGTTTCAATATTGCTATCTCTCGTTAACCCCAGCAATTTAGCTGGGGTTTTCATTTTTTCTATCTGAGATTATTGCGTAGTCTTACTCGTTAATGTTTCAAATAATCCTAGTAAAACTTCTGACAAGTTTTTTATTACAACCTGGTGATGGCTGTAATTACCTACCAGATAGAGCTTGAACCCTCGAAAGAAAGCTTTCTGTTGTAAATGCCGACTACTATTAGATCACCCCTGAGTGTCCTTGACTCTTTAAAGAGCCTTCACAAGCGCATTTTTAGGCTGGCAAACTACGAGTAGCGCTAGATTGATTTTTTTTGTATTTTTAAGTTATATATCTACATTAACGAGAACTCAAGTAAATTTTTAAGCCTGCCGATTAAGAGGGTATAACAATAACTGTTATATTGCAAGACTTGGTAGTTATTAGGCAAAATCAATGCTTATTGGAATTTTAAATAGGAAAGGTGGGTGTGGAAAATCAACTACTGCTGTCCATTTAGCTTACTGGTTAACGCAGAGAAAGCATAATGTAATAGTTATCGACTCAGATGGGCAAACTAGTTCTAGTCAGTGGCTAGAAAAGCTTAACCTCCCTTCTTTAGTGATTAATAATCCAGACGATCTCTTTGATAAAATCACACAGTTCTCTGAACAATATGATTCAGTCATTGTAGACTCTCCAGCTGTTCTTGGTGAAACAGCTAAAGCCGTTTTATTAAGTGTTGATTTAGCATTAGTGCCAGTGCAACCATCTAATCTCGATTTACTAGCCACTAAAGATATTGTTCGTTTAGTTAATCAAGCTCAGAAAATCCGCAAGGGATCTCCAAAAGCTTTAATGTTTCTGAGCCGTGCATCAAAAGGAACTGTTTTATTAAGAGAAGCTAAAGAAGTTTTAGCTGAAACTCAAGGACTAATGTTACTGAAACAGGTAATTTATCAGAGGCAAGTTATAGCTGATGCTCCAGGCCAATCTGTTACCGTTTTTAATATGTCAGGTGATGCGGCATCTCAAGCTGCAAAAGATTACAAGCAGCTTTTTGAGGAGGCTTTGAGCTATGGTAAGGCGAAATAGTTTAAAAGATGATTGGAAATTTGATACTGAGTTATCTTTTGATGCACAATTGGACAATAAATCTAATATTCTTGAAGTCTCTATTGATTCAATTTCTCTTCCGTTGAGTCAACCTCGTCGCTATTTCGATCCAGAGAAGCTTCAACAACTAAAAGAATCAATTTGTAAGTATGGAGTTTTAGAACCTTTAATAGTTCGTCCTTTAGAAAAAGCTGGTCATTATGAATTAGTGGCGGGAGAACGACGTTATAAGGCAGCAAGGGA
>NZ_JACJQM010000396.1:0-1994 GCF_014696655.1 Nostoc sp. FACHB-888
GCGCCATTGATTCGTCCATATCAAGTATGGGTACTAGGCAGGATTGGCGAAGTGTTTGGAGATTTAGATCAAGGCACAAACAAGGTTGAAATAGCAAAGTCAATTGTGGAAGCCAGTAAGTCGGAGTACACCATTAAAGAATTTGAAGCTGAACAAATCAGATTTACACAACCATTGCCAGGAGAATTACAAAATGTCTGAAACAATAGATAAATTTAGTCGTCAAGATTTGTTTGAATTACTGGGTGAAAAATACGCTCCTGTTAAAATCATTGCTGGTTTACAGGAGTTGGCTAAGTCCGACCCAGATATTAACCAAGATGTAGAAGATGACGCAAAAGAATTTAGCATTGACATTTGCGATCGCTTGGAAAAGTTGTTCAGTTTAGCGCAAACAACCCTCGACAAATCGAAGCTGTTAGAAGGTGAGAGCAATTTGGCGAATATACAAACTCAAGCCATAGAAAGTGTGAGTAAACAATTACATCTTGCTGGAGTCAGCCGGGAAACTTTTAAAGCCTTCTTGGACATTGTGGCAGGTAAGACTGTCGCTCAAGCGCTGGCAGTTCATGAGTTTGAGCAAGAATTGTTCGATGAAATCACGAGCGAACTTGATGCTCGTTCATTACAGCGACGCACAGAGCAAGGTTTTGATGAAATAGCGTTTATTTATCAACTGGCTAAAGATCCTCAAATCAGGCAACAAATTACCCAAGAGTACGGGTTAAAGACTGGGGATGAGATTAAACAACAAGTTCAAACCCTGACTACTGCTGCAACTGTTGGTTTTGACCCGAAAGCATTTTTAGACGAATTAGGAGTGCCGACATCAGAAAAAAAGTCTACACGACCTGCGACAATTCAGGATCTGAAAAATTTGACACGCTCTTTGTTGAGCGAGAAATTCCAATCTCCAGCTTAAAATGGCGTAAGGTTTTGGAGCAGAATATTTTAGGATTCTCAGTCATTTTTTTTCTAGTTTGTATTGGGCTATCTGTTTACATTCGTGTTATTAATGCACCGCCACCCCAGACAACACAAACTATCGACGGGCAACAACCGTAAAATATTTTGGCTGAGTGTTTGATGAAATACCAGAAGCAAGCGATGTTGGGATTATTGGGCATGGGGTTAATCGCAAGTCCTTGGTTATCACAACTGCCAGCCCAATTTAAAACTTACTCTCACGGCATCACGATTCGAGAGTCTGAAGAACTAGAACGCATTAAAGCCGAGCAAAGGGCAGCGACCGCCGATAAAATTAACTCTCTTGGAGTTACGCCCTCATTTAGTAAGTTACGAATCAGAAACTATCTAGACTCCAAAAAACGTAACCCTAGACCTGATACTACAGGTTATTTAGAAGATGAGACAGTTTTCGTATATGACTCAACTGGTTTATGTATTGGACGCATTGAACAAAGGCAATGGAAATGGAAATATCGATTCAAAAATGCTTGTAAGAATTCGCCACTGTACCAAGATTCCCGTAATTGATTTATGAAATATCTCACTCCAAACAAATCTAATTCACAACCAAAACCAGAATCATCACCACAAAAAGAGCCGAAAAAAGCAGGGACTGACTACTTAGAATTATTAGCTCGGTGGATTGTGGCATTAATCTCACTGCCAGTCATCTTTATCTCACATATCATTGCCCAATTCGTTACCCCAGGCACACCCGGATACAAACTGGTTGGTGCAATTGGTTTCTGGATTGGTACACTGCTTTCTACTGATAGCATCTGGCAAGTTTTATTCCAGGGAAAACCGATTTTTCCCTGGTTTGAGCAAGAATGGATCGGTTGGATCGGTTGGTTACAATTACCGTTCAATGTGTTGTTTTGGATTAGTTTTGGCATCTCTGCATTAGTACAGGTGATGGAAGCGAGAACCTTACGTGGCAAAGATCCCCAGCAAGCCTTGCATGAATTTGAAGATTCCAAACAATATACTTTGGGTACAAAACCGACTGGAAACATCGATTTGAC
>NZ_JACJQM010000397.1:0-1990 GCF_014696655.1 Nostoc sp. FACHB-888
GTACTTGTTGGGTTTTCACCACCTGCTGAATATAATTCAGGAATTCATCAGCTTGTTCCTTGGCATAGAGTTGATGCAGTGTTTTACCAATATATTCCTCCCTATACTCCTCTCCATAGGATGGATTTCCTGGGATTGCGTCGATCACTTGCCCTTCAGCATTGTAAACACACAGCGGATCGGGAATGGCTGAGAAGAGCGCTCGCAGTTCTGCTTCAGAGGCTTGCAGCGCGGCTTCTGCCTGTTTGCGATCGCTAATATCCGCAGTCACCCCTTCGATGTAGCCATCGTCTGCATTCAGATAAGCAGAGAAAAGTACCCAAAACAATGTCCCATCTCGTTTTCGCATCTGTGCTTCATAGCTTCGCACTTCCCTATCACGCTTCAGCAACTCAAGGAATTGTTGGCGATCGCTGGGATTTACATAGTAGTCTGTGGCGTGTTCAAGCCCAATGCTCTCCTCTGGTGAATCAAAGCCAAACAGATTGGCATGGCGTTGATTGCCATCGAGAAGTAATCCATCCGAGAGGCGGGTTCGGAAGATGCCGACCTGCGAGTTTTCAAAGATAGTTCGGAACTTGGCTTCACTGCGTTGTAATGCCTCTTCTGCTTGCCTACGCTGGGTGGTGTCGTTGCCCACCGATAAGATTTCAACGACATCTCCCTGGTCATTGAAGATGGCTTGATTCGACCAGACCATCCAAACTCGCCGACCGTCTCGACACAGGTTTTCACCCTCGCCTTGCGGGTACGATTGAGGATTACGAAGTAAATCATGGACAAAGGGTTTGACATCGCGTCCAGAGATTTCGATGTCTGGAATGATTGTTTCAAATAAGGTTCGCCCTAAAATCTCATGTTCTTCATAGCCAAGAAGTTTTACCCCATAATCGTTGATGTAGTGAATCCGTCCTTGCGGATCATAGCGAATGATAACGGAATTCGCGGTTTGTAGCAGGTTGCGATAATTTGCTTCACTTTGTCTCAATGCGGCTTCAGTTTGTTGACGTTCAGCGATCTCCTGCTGCAAGGCTTGAGTTTGCTCTTCTACTTTCCGTTCCAGTGTTTCGGCATAGTCTGCTAACTGTTGATACAACCGAGCATTTTCTAGTAAAATCGCTGCCTGAGTCATCAACAGTTTAAGGACTTGCAAGCGATCGCTAGTAAACACTCCGGTACTGAGATTGTTCTCTAGATAAAGTATGCCAATCAGCTGATTTTGCTTGAAAATAGGCATACACAGGAGCGATCGCGTCTGTTGATGTTGAATATAAGGATCAGTTGAAAAAGACGATTCGCTGACTGCATCATCAAACACCAAAGTTTCAGATGTGCGTTCTACCGAGTGAATGACGGAAACAGGAATCGTTGCACACTCGGCAACAGCGAACTTTTCTAGGTCACACTGTTTACTTGAGCTGCATTGAGCTACCACAGTGAGTTGATCATCTTTCAGGAGAACCAGAGCGCCTGTTTCGGCTCCTGCATCTTCTATCACTGCCTGCATCAACGTGGCAATCAGTTGATCGAGATGAATTATTTCTGAGAGGGCTTGAGCCGCTTTCATCACCGCCGCCAAATCGATCACCGCAGTCGGATGACGGATCGTTTCATTGGTCACGATTGAATTTGATTGCCGAACTCGGTTGGTGTTGAGGAGTTGTGGATAGCGTTTTTCTAAATCTTTAACTTTAACGGTTGCGCCCCAGCGATCATAGCAATAGTGCGCCTCTTTAATGTAAGTTTGAGCAATTTTTGACCGCCCTCGCGCCAGATAATGTTTAGCCGCTAATTCATAGGCGAGTGCTTCTTCCTGGATATACTCATTTTCAGCTGGTAAATTGATCAAGTCTTCAATTTCTCGTTGGGCGAGTAGTGCAGCCGTTGACTCCAATCCGCCTCGAACATCTAACTCACTTGGATTTTCTGGTAAAATCACTCCCAGGAGCTTCAACACTTCCAAGCCAATTTTGAGTGCTGATTTCAGGTT
>NZ_JACJQM010000398.1:0-1974 GCF_014696655.1 Nostoc sp. FACHB-888
ACACGAACTACTTCAAAGCCATCGACTAAAAGTTTGAGACTTCCGTAACCGTTATCGAAACCCGCAGGAAAAATTTTTTGTAAGGTGTGAATGTTTGACATCTGCTCCAAGTAATAAACTTTAATTTGTGAAAGCTATCTGTTCAGATAATTTGGGGAGTAGGGGAGAGAAGAATAAAATAACTACTCATTTTTTCTCTAGACTCAAGAGTTTATCATAAAGCCTTGGGGGCTAAATGGGGTACAAAATCTTAGTCAGTTAAGTATACCCCATTTAGCACCTATATGTACCCTATATAGGTGCTAAATGCCATCAAAATCCCGATCTACTGTTGGGGTATATATAGTCCCCATGAAGCCCCCAACAGGATTTTTTGAAATCTTTTTTATCAACGCAGCAAAAATTAATTTAGATCATCGTTGACTCTTTGATTTATAATTTACTGTCAATCTTTTGTTGAAAAGCAATTCAGTCTTAATCTTTAACTTCTTGCTGACTATGTAACGAGTGCGTTACTACTTGCTTACAGGTTCAGCTTTCTCAACTGAATTATCATTCACACCCAAAGTCAATTGCAAAGGAGTCTTTTGGGGGTAAGCTTTTGCTACTTGCCGATAAACATCATAATTAGTAGGTAGGGTCTGCTGAGAATTACCCACCTTATAGGTCAGTTTGTACTTTACATTTTTCACCAATTCAGGTTTGCCTGCCTCTTCTTGAGGTCTTTTGCTTTGTTCAACTTCATCAACACCTGGTCGCGGCGGTAAAGTAGGCCACCATAACCCTCTCTCATCTGGGCCAACAACTGCTCCTGGCGGTTTGAATCCATTCCGATTCAACATTGAAGTATTCGCGAAAGTTTCAATTCGTGGCTGTGGTTGACTAGTTAGGTTATTAGCATACTTAACTTGCCAGGTGTAACTGGTGAGCGCTGTAGCTTCATACTGTTCAGCAGTAGTAGTGCTGCAACTAGTTAATGTCAGTGCCGTTAGTGCAGTTATTATTGAGGGTAAAATTTTCAACTTTTGTATTATCAATCGTAAATATCTCTTACTAATCACTTTTGAAGAGGGAGTGTGCCATCATTGCTACCAAGGAGAAGGAATCGCTGTTGTAGAAAGCACTTCCCTTACTTGCAGCCTAATCGCTGTTTGCTCACAGTTAGGGCATTTTACTTTTATGAAAATTACTGAAGGTCGTCCTTTGTACTCGCCCATTACGGGTTCTCCGGTGTACTCGCTGATTATCCCCTGCTGGCAGTGATAGCATTCGAATATCACACGTCCTACCTCCGAGTTGCAATCCAGGAATTGCATATGCTGACAGGGTTCTGGCGGTAATTCTTCTTCTTCATCGCTCTTTGTCAATTGACCCTGTTGCTTGGGCTGTTGCGGTAATTTGGATTTTCTCTTGTCAGCAGAGGTACGTTTGGCTTTACTTTTCTCTAAATGTTGCGGTTTTCCAGCAGCGTTTGTCTTTGACCTTACAAGAGGTATTACCTCTGCTTGGGCTGGCTGCTCAACTGACGGCAGATCAACACTGGAAGTAATGTTAGGCTGAGAGATTGGCTGCTGTTTATCTACTGGTTTATAAGCAACAAGGTCAAGCTTTGGACTTGGTTCGTTGGGTTTTGGCTGTTGTTTAGGTGGCTTGGGCGATCGCTCTTTTGATTTCATCAGAAAATTTTATGTGGACTTGGGGAAATAAGTTTATTTTAAGCGCCAATTTATTTCACTAAATCGCTCCTCATCGCCAGAATGAAAGTATAGTTAGCTTTTTAGGTAACAAGCAATTTGGAACATTAGTTTTTCATTACTTTGGTTTAAAACTTGTGAAAATCTTTGCGGTCTACTTAAATTGTCATAGAATCAGTTCATTCTGTAACTAATATATATATGTTTTTTCATCAAAAATCGCATAGTACTAAGAAAATATGATTATCGCAGTTACTAATCAAAAGGGAGGAGTAGCCAA
>NZ_JACJQM010000399.1:0-1971 GCF_014696655.1 Nostoc sp. FACHB-888
GTGGGAATATAAACGATATTCCATTGGCTCCAGCCCGTACTCATCAAAGTAAGATGGAACAACGGGTAAAAACTCTTTGCGATCACTTGTTGTATTCATACTTTAAACCTCCGTTTCATGCCTAAACTTAGTTGTTCAACATCCGTATCAGAAAAAGAAAACCATTCACCAATTAAGCGTTGATACTGGCATTGTTCATACAATTTATGAATTTGCTCATCTCCTGCCCCCTACGTGTGGTCGAAATGTGAGATTAATCCGAGTGCCAACCACTTTGTTCGTCTTAGGAACTTGATGCAGATGAGTACTCTGACAGCCTGGAAGCATCACCAGCAGACTCCCATGCTCCAGCCAAAAGTCAGTCGGCTTTCCCCCAATGGGCTTGATTTGGAATTTCCTCACCGAACCTAAACTGATGGATGCGATGGCTGGATTTAACCCCATCGAAGCTTCACTGTCGTTGTGCCAGCCGATTGAATCGATACCACTGCGATACTGGTTGCCGATGACAATGCGGAAGCTGTAGCCAGTAGCAGCAGTAATCCTATCTCGCAGTTGGGCTAGCGCTGAAGTCCAAGGCAGTGGTTTAAGTAGTACGCTCTTGGAGTAAAGGTAATCACAACCCTCATCCCCATAAATGCACTCTAGGCGAGGCACAGGCATTGTTTTACCCAGCATTCTGATTTGATTTTGTTTCCATTGCAGTTCTTGGCAATGTTGATAGAGTTCGTCGGCTTCTTCCTTGTTCAGAAATTCTGGATAATAGTTGACTGGTAAAGTAGGAGCAGATTCGGGAAATAAAGTTAGTTGTTGCATAATTCTCCTTTAGCGATCGCCAAAACGATTTTTTCTGCCTGTTCTTGTGAAATAGCCTGTTCAGGGTTCTTGTAAAAACCCAGGATTTGAGACTTGGGTCGAATAATAATTTGCTGCCCTGTTGCGCGTTTGTCCCATACAAAGCACGAGATGGTAACGTTATCAGTAGCCCAACGAGTACCCCGTTTGTCTTTCCGAAAGCAGAAGCGCGGCAGAATCAATACAAGTGACGGCGGGTGCTGCTGTAAGAAATCCGCCCGATCATCACAGGGTTCGAGAAAGCTGGTCAGGAGGAATGCGGCTACACGGATACGCGCTTTTTGGTAGGCATTTTTGATAATTGGTGCAGCAAATTCCGAGTATGGTGGATTGGTGCAGATCCAGTCAGAATCGGGAAACTTAGCCCATGACTCGGATAGCGTTGCGTCCATTTGGTAATCAGCTGCTTTATGTGGATCAATATCGTTCGTCCACATTTGCTTGGTGTATGGCCAAGCTTGGAGTAAAGATGCGATCGCTCCATGCCCCACGCAAGGCTCACCAATCACACCAGATAAGGGAACATGGCGCAGTAGTTCAGTTGTGAACCAAGATGGAGACTCGTAAAAGTTCAATGGATGCCTACCAACAGTTTCTCCTGTAGATTTAGGAGAGTATGATTGTGATGTCAGCAGTTGTGCAACGGTCATAAATACTCTCCTGTTTGTTTCACAATCTCGGCGCTAATAGATTCAAAATCTACTTGGTAAATATTCAAATCTACTTGCATTTCTCCACTGTTATAGCGGTCTGTTATATGCTGTTTAATTGCTGCTTTTGATAACCCATTGGGAATATTAATGTGAGCTTCTGATGTGATTTTTTCAACTAATGTAACAATGACTTTCATATCCGTTATCCTGAAAATAAGGAGTATTTTTGTGTGGCGATTGTTACTTATTGAGCGGCAATCGCTTTTTATTTTGATTGTTAGAAACCTTGAAGTTACGACACTTTATTGAGATGTGTATTATTTGCTAGAAAAATCATCTTTGTAACGGATCATGTCAGAAGTTTGGTAGTTGCTTGACTACGTGAAAGGGAAGCTTTTAATGTTATTGGTGATATTTGATGCTTTAGCAAAAACTTCCATCTTTAAATTAGCGAACGTTTCTG